>NZ_JAACYW010000398.1 GCF_015356825.1 Catenulispora rubra
GTAGAGGCTAGATGGCGGTCCCGATCTTCCACACGGGATGGTCGCCATGCTGCGGTTGGGGATTGGTCACGAGTTCGCGCAGCGAGGTGTAGACGGCTCGGTGGTCGTCGGCGCCCAAGGTCGCGAGGGCATGGTTGGCGATGTCGGCCAGCACCGCGCGGTATGTCATGTGTCGCGCGCCGCCTTGGTGACGATGGCGTCGAATTCCTCGAACGACATGTTCGTCATGTCGCCGATGACAACCGGCGGTTTGCCGGAAGCGGCGGCGGCGGCCTTCGCCTCGGCGATCTCCCGGGCGATCTCGGCGGCCTCCAGGCGGGCGTACTCTTCGGCATCCTCGGGCGAGATGAGGACAGCGGTGGGCCGGCCGTGGTCGGTGATCGCGATCCGTTCGTGGCCGTGCCGGGCGCGAGCCGCCAGTTCGCGCAGCTGTCTGCGGGCCTCGGTCATCCCTACCGTCATCATGGGCATAGTGTAATTAATTCACTTAGTGGCACATTGGGTGCCTGCCGAATACCGAGCCACCCCACGCCTGCGTGCTACCGTTTTGGATCCAGTTCCGGGCAGTTCAGGGTGGGAGGCGTTGTGGCCGAGGTGGGGTCGCGGCCGCCGACCGCGCAGCAGTTCGTGTTGGCCGAGGTGCGGCGGGCTATTACGGCTGGGGAGTTGGTGCCGGGGTCCGCCATTCGGCAGGAGGCTTTGGCCGAGCGGTTGGAGGTCAGCCGGGTTCCGTTGCGCGAGGCCTTGAAAACGCTTGAGGGCGAGGGCCTTGTCACCTATCGAGCGCATCGGGGGTATCGGGTCGTCGAGTTGTCGATGGCTGATCTGCGCGAGGTGTATCGGCTGCGGGAGATTCTTGAGGCCGAGGCGGTGCGTGCCGCGGTGCTTTTGCTCGACGATGCGGTGTTCGGGCGGTTGGAGGCCGCGCAGGCTGAGGTGGAGCGGGCTGCCGAGGACGGTGCCGTCGCGGAGATGGCGGCGGCCAATCGGCGCTTCCACTTCGCGTTGTTCGAGGCGGCGGGGATGCCGCGGCTGGTCCGGATCATCGGCACGCTGTGGGACAGCACCGATGCCTACCGCTCCCTCTACTACGCGGGCGACGAGAACCGGCGGCACGTCGTGGCCGAGCATCGGGCCGCGTTGGCGGCGTTGCGTGCCGGGGACGCCGAGGGTGCCGTGCGGTGGTTCGACCGGCATCGGGCGGCTGCGGTGGAGACGTTGGCGGGACAGATAGAGAGTTAGGCCAAGGGCTGCTGGAGAGTTAGGCCGGCGGCTGCGTCAGCCACTCCCGGATGGCGCTGCCATCGGCGTCCAGTGCGGGCGGCGCAGCCCGGTAGGCGGCAGGCGTCGCGCTGAAGTGCACCGGATACGTGGTCTGCCGCACGCCCCCGACGTCCACAGCCGCGTTTAGTCCCAACCGGTCGGCGAGCGCGAAGGCGTCGGCGACGTCGTTGATCGGACCGCACGGCACGCCGGCCTCCGTCAACGTGCTGAACCACTCCTCCGCAGGTCTGGCAGCCAGCCGCTGATTCAGTTCCGCGATCAGCGCGTCGCGGTGCGCGACCCGCGATGTGTTCGTTGCGAAGCGTGGGTCGGCGGCGAGCGTTGGGGCGTCGAGCGCTGTGCACAGGCTGTGGAATTGCCGGTCGTTCCCGGCGGCGATCACCATAGGCCGGTCGGCGGCGTCGAAGACCTCGTACGGCGCGATGCTCGGGTGCCGGTTCCCCATCGCGCGCGGCACCACGTCGGCCGCCAGGTACGCCGAGGCGTGGTTCACCATCCCCGACAGCAGCGACGTCAGCAGTGACACCGACACCCGCTGCCCCTCGCCGGTGGCGTCGCGGTGCCGCAGCGCCGCCAGGATCCCGAACGCCGCGTGCAGCCCGGTGATCACGTCCACCAGCGCGACGCCGGCCTTCGCCGGGTGCCCCGGCTCGCCGGTGACGCTCATCAGCCCGCCGACCGCCTGGACCAGCAGGTCGTAGCCCGGGAGCGTCGCGCCCGCGCCGTCGCCGAACCCGGTGATCGAGCAGTAGACGATCCCCGGACTCTGCTCCCGCAGCTGTTCGTAGCCCAGGCCCAGGCGCTCCATCGTGCCCGGCAGGAAGTTCTCCACCACCACGTCGGCGCGCCGTATCAGCTCCTGCGCCAGCGCCACGTCCTGCGGCGACCGCAGGTCCAGCGCGATCGAGCGCTTGTTGCGGTTCACGCTCTGGAAGTACGTCGCCGTCCCGTCCGGGGCGAACGGCGGGCCCCAGGCCCGGGTGTCGCCGCCGCCGGGACGCTCCACCTTCACCACGTCCGCGCCGAGGTCGGCCAGGAGCATGGTCGCGTAGGGGCCGGCCAGGACCCGGCTGAAGTCCGCGACCAGGACGCCGTGCAGCGGGGGATTCATGGCGGTCACCATACTGGATCCAAAATCCATTCTGTGGTGGAGTGGTCCCATGCCCTCGAAGCCTGTGTCCCCCCTCGACCTCTTCGCGATCGACGGCCTCCTGGACGGCGAGGAGCGCGCGATGCGCGACCTGGTCCGCTCCTACGGCACCCGCGAACTGCGCCCGCACGTCGCCGACTGGTTCGAAGCCGGAGCGCTGCCCGTCCGCGACATCGCCCGCGGCCTGGGCTCCCTCGGCGTCCTCGGCATGCACCTGCACGGCTACGGCTGCGCCGGGACCAGCGCCCTGACGTACGGCCTGGCCTGCATGGAGCTGGAGGCCGTCGACTCCGGCCTGCGCTCGCTGGTCTCCGTGCAGGGTTCGCTGGCCATGTTCGCGATCTGGCGCTACGGCTCCGAGGAGCAGAAGCAGACCTGGCTGCCGCGCATGGCCGCCGGCGAGGCGATCGGCTGCTTCGGGCTGACCGAGCCCGACTTCGGCTCCAACCCGGCCGGGATGCGCACCACCGCCAAGCGCGAGGGCGAGGGCTGGGTCCTCAACGGCACCAAGATGTGGATCACCAACGGGTCGGTGGCCGAGGTCGCCGTGGTGTGGGCCGGGACCGAGGACGGGATCCGGGGCTTCGTCGTGCCCACCGACACCCCCGGGTTCAGCGCGCCGGAGATCAAGAAGAAGCTCTCGCTGCGCGCCAGCGTCACCAGCGAGCTGGTGCTGCAGGACGTCCGGCTGCCGGCCGACGCGGTGCTGCCCGAGGCCGCTGGCTTGTCCGGCCCGCTCGGCTGCCTGGACGAGGCGCGCTTCGGCATCGTGTTCGGGGCGCTCGGCGCGGCCCGCGACTGCCTGGAGGCGGCGATCGCCTACTCGCTGGACCGCGAGGTCTTCGAACGGCCGCTGGCCGGCTTCCAGCTCACCCAGCAGAAGCTCGCCGACATGGCGCTGGAGCTCGGCAAGGGCATGCTTCTGGCGCTGCACCTGGGCCGGCTGAAGGACGCCGGCAAGCTGGACCCGCGGCAGGTGAGCCTGGGCAAGCTGAACAACGTGCGGGAGGCGCTGGCCATCGCGCGGGAGTGCCGGACCATCCTGGGCGCCAACGGGATCACGCTGGAGTATCCGGTGCTGCGGCACGCCAACAACCTCGAGTCCGTGCTCACCTACGAGGGTACGAGCGAGATCCACAGCCTGGTGATCGGCCGGGCGCTGACGGGGGTTTCGGCGTTCGCGTGAGCGTTCGTGTGGGCATTCGTCTGGGCGTTCGTGTGGGCGTCGTGGGAGCGCGACGCGAGAGTGTCCGGACTCGATCTTGTAGGGCGCTGATGCTTGGTCGGGCACTGTCCGCCGAATAGTGTGTGGGACGTGCTGAGCAGCGAGCCACCGAGGGCTGATGAGGGGGACGGCGTCGGCGGCCGGCGTCACGCGTCTGGCGGGACCGGGGTTTGGCCGGGCCGGCCGGCTGGAAACCCGGCAGGCATGCGTGGGTCACTGCTTCGTCGGAGTGTCACTGTCGCCGCGTCGTGCGCGGCGCTCGTCGCCGGGGGTGTCGGCGGCGCCGGTGGCGCGATGGCCGCTCCTGCTCCGACGCCCACGCCACCGTCTCCCAGCTCCACGCCGCTCGGGCCGACGGTGACCAGTCCCGGGACCCCGCCGATCCCGCCGGACGTCCAGGCCGGGTCGTTCGTGCTGGCCGACGAGGCCACCGGCACCATCCTGGCCGAGCGCGCCCCGCACGAGCGGCTGCGTCCCGCCTCGACTCTCAAGATCCTGACAGCGCTCGCGCTGATGCCCCGGCTGGACCCGGCGCAGGTCCACCTCTCGGTGCCCAGCGACATCGCGGCGCTGGGCGCCACCGAGCCCGGCGCGAGCGCGGTCGGCATCAAGCCGGGGCTGTCGTACCGGGTGTCCGATCTGTGGAACGGGGTGTTCCTGCGTTCCGGCAACGACGCCATCGCCACACTGGCGGTCATGGCCGGCGGCGAGGGGCAGACCGTGAACCTGATGCGCCAGACCGCGCAGCGGCTGCACGCGAACGACACGGTCGTGGTCAACGCCGACGGCTACGACGCCGACGGCCAGGTCTCCAGCGCCTTCGACCTGGCGCTGATGGCGCGGGCGGGTCTTCAGGATCCGGGTTTCCGTGCCTACTGCTCGATGGAAAGAGCCAAGTTCCCGTCGGTCAACGGCACCACGTTCGAGATCGACAACGAGAACCGGCTGCTCGGCAAGTACCCGGGCATGATCGGGGTGAAGAACGGCTACACGTCGCTGGCGCACCACACCTTCGTCGGTGCCGCGCAGCGCAACGGCCGCACGCTCGTGGTCTCGGTGTTCGACGCCGGCATCGACATCTATCAGCAGACGGCGAAGCTGCTCGACTGGGGCTTCGCGGTGCCGGCGACCGCGGCCGGGGTGGACCAGCTGGCGCCGCCGGATCCGTTGCAGAAGTCGACCGTTCCGGACGAGACGCTGCCGCCGCCGGACGCGCTGCACGCGAAGAAGCGCGATGTGCTGACGGGGGCCGACGGGAGCATCCCGACGTCGGCTGCCGCCGCCTCGTCGCCGCACAAGCGGGGCGGCTCCACGGTGCTGGGCGACGCGTTCGAGACGTTGCTCTACGTGCTCGGGTTCCTGGTGTGCTCGGTCGTGGCGTTGCGCGCGCGGGTGTTGTGGAAGCAGCGCAAGCAGCGGTGAGGCGGCTTGGCTTGTGAGGTGCTTGGCTTGTGCGGCTCAGGACGCCGACGCGGATGAAGACGCCGCCGCCGACGCCGACTCACGCAGGAACAACCCGATCGAGTTGACGCAGTAGCGCCACCCGCCGAGTTCCTCGGGCGCGTCCTGGAACAGGTAGCCGAGGTGCGATCCGCAGGTGGCGCAGCGGATCTCGGTGCGCAGCATGCCCTGCGAGCGGTCCTCGTGGGTCTCGATGAGGTCGTCGGTGATCGGGCCGGAGAAGGCGGCCCAGCCGCACTCGGCGTTGAACTTGGACTGCGAGCCGAACAGCGCGGTGTCGCAGCCTCGGCACAGGTAGATGCCCGTGTTGTCGTTCTCGACGTAATCGCCGGACCACGGGTTCTCGGTTCCGAACTCGCGCAGGGTCTTGTAGGCGGCCGGTCCCAGATGCTGCCGCCACTCTGCCTCGGTGCGCTCGACCTTGTACACCATGTAGTCGAGCCTACTCATGTGACGCGCGGGCGCCAGGGTTTTGGAGATGCGCTACCGTCGGCGGCCTGCTCCTGAGAGTGGTTTTCGGCAAACCGCCGGGTAGCGTCGCGAACAGGGCGAATGCATGTACGAACTCGTATTCGCCGCAGGGCTTGGTGATACGCACTGCGGCGAATCAGGCGTCGAATGCCTGAGGGGGAGGCGGTCGGCGGAAAGCGGTCGTCTCCCCGTTGTGGGGCATCGGAATCTGCGCGGGATCGGGACCCTGCTTCGCTAGTTTCGCCAGCATCTGCCGTACTTTCGGGTCCCGGTTCTTCTCGGCGGCCTTGTACAGCTTGTCCAGGCGGTCTGGGAGATCGGCGTCGTCGGCGGGCTGCGTGGGTTCGGTGGGTTCTGTGTGTTCGGCGCGGCGGGGGTTTCCCTGCGGGCGTGACCCGACGTAGCGGATCGGTACTTCGGGCAGCTTGTACTGGCGCGTGAAGCGTGCGACCACGTCGGCGATCCGCGTCGGCTCGCCGAGGTCGAGGGTGTGGACCTCGCCGCCGGTGGCCGCGCGTGCGGCTTCCAGCGCCAGGGCGACGGCTTCCTCGACGGTTGCGAAGCTGCGCGTCGCGTCCGGGTGCGTGATGGTCACCGGGCCGCCGGCGCGGATCTGGTCGGCCAGGACGGTCAGGAGTGAGTCGTGGGCGTCGAGGGCGTCGCCGATGCGGACGGCGGTGAAGACGGTGCTCGTGTGCTTCTTCGCATTCTTGGCCGCGGCGGCGCGGATGACGGCCTCAGCCGCTCGCTGGGAGGCGCCGAGCATCGATGCCGGATCCGCGTCGGTCGAGATCCGTACGAAGCGCTCTGTGCCGTGTCTGGCCGCCGCGCGAGCCAGGTTGTCGGTGCTCAGGACGTTCGCCCTCACGCCCAGGCTCGGGCGGCGCTCCAGGACCGATGCCTGCCTGAGTCCGGCGGCGTGGAAGACCACCTCGGGGCGGAGGTCGCGGAAGGTGCGGTCGGTCTGGTCGCGGTCGGAGAGGTCCGCGGTCAGCAGCGTGGCGTACAGGTCCGGGCGGAGGCGGTGCAGGGCGGATTCGTCGCCGTCGAGGAGGAAGAGTTCGCCGGGGTTGAAGGCGTGCAGGTGGCGGCTGAGCTCGGCGCCGAGAGCGCCGGCGGCGCCGGTGACCAGGATCCGCTTGCCGGTGACGATCTCCTTGACCTCCGGGGAGACCACGTGTGGTTCCGGGCCGTCGATCAGTGCCCTGATGTCCAGGGGACGCAGGTCGGAGGTTGCCGCTTCTCGGGGCAGGTAGGCGGCGTGCCAGGGCAGGTACCGGACGACGGCTCCCGCGCCGATCGCCGCGGTGGTCAGTTCGCGGATCCGCGCGGTCGGCAGGCCGGGGATGGCCAGCAGTACGGCTTCGGCCTCGTGCTCGGCTACGAGGTGCGCCAGTTCCGCGAGGGTGCCGAGGAGGGGCAGGGCGAGTTCGGGCAGCGCGTCTCGGTTGGCGAAGGGGTCGCGGGCATCGTCCACGAAGCCGATCGGCCGCAGCTCACAGCCCTCGGCGCCGTGCGAGCCCGCAGCGCCGCGCAGGTCCCGGGCCAGCGCCCGGCCGGCCCGTCCGGCGCCGACGACCAGCGTGCGCAGTACGGCGGGTGGCCGGATCCAGGAGACGGGTCCCTGCGACCCGTCCCATGGTGCCTCGGCCTGTCCGGTCATCGTTCCTCGCGGTGCCTGGCGCCGTCAGCGGGGGTCTTCCCCGATTCCGGCGCGTCGGGCCACCGCCACGGCGGCCAGCGTGGAGTGTACGCCGAGCTTGCCCAGGACGTTCTGCATATGCGTGCGGACCGTGTTGGGCGACAGGAACAGGTGCTGGGCGATGGAGGCGCGGGTCATGCCCGAGACCATGCACTGCAGCACCTCGCGCTCGCGCGGGGTGAGCGCGCCGACCAGGGTCTCGTGCTCGTTGCGCTCCTGTTCGGCGGCCATCAGGTCGCTCAGGACGTAGGTCAGCAGGCGGGGCGGGATGTGCGTCTCGTCGCGCAGGACGCCGCGGACCACCTGGAGCAGGTGCTCCACGGAGCCGTCCTTGGCGACCCAGGCGTTCACGCCGCCGCGGACCGCCTCGGCGACCCGCTTCTCCTCCTCGCCGGCGGTGACCATGACGATGCGGACGTCGGCGTGGCCGGCCCGGATCTCGGCGGCGAAGCGGATGCCGTCGCGGCCGTCGAGGTCCACGTCGAGCAGGACCACGTCCGGCCGGCGTTCGTCGATCAGCCGGCGGGCGCCGTCGATGGAGGTGGTGGCGGCCACCCCGAACCCGGGCTCGGCACGCAGGCGCGAGGCCAGGGCCTCGGCGAAGGTGCGGTGGTCGTCGACGACAAGGATTCGGACCTCCCCGAGGCCCGTGACGTCGAGGCGCTCCTCGAGGCGTTCCTCGAGTCCGATCGTGGAGGCGTCAAGCATGCTCCCCATCCTTGCAAGCCGGCGGTGCGGCGCCCACCACCATGGTGTGGAGCCGCCGATACTCCAAATGACGTAGACGCTTGTCTAGACGGGCCCGGGCATCCCGGACCCGGCGGTCACTGCGTGGCGCCGAGGCGGTCGACCGCGCCGACCCGGGCCACGATGGCCGAGGCCTCGACGCGCGAGTGCGCACCCAGCTTGACCAGCACGTTCTGCACGTGCGTACGGGCCGTGGACTGCGCGATGTCCATGGCGCGGGCGATCTGCTTGGTGGACTCGCCCTCGACGATGCGGCGTAGTACCTCGCGCTCGCGCGGGGTCAGGTAGCGGAGCGTGCGCTCGGCCTGGTCGACGTCCGGAGCCTTGAGATGTCGAACCGCCGCGCGCAACAACTCGGGATCCACCGCGACCTCGCCGGCCGCGACCCGCTCCAGGATCTGCACGATGCCGTCGATCCGCTGGTCCTTGCGCGTGAAACCGGACACGCCGAGGTCCAGGGCGGCACTGACGATCGCCGGATCGTCGGTCGCCGAGACCATCAACACCTTGGTGCGCGGATGCCGCTCCAGCACGGCCCGCGCCAGCTCCAGACCAGCGGTGACCATCCGGCTGTTCGGCCGCGACACCGGGAACGCCTGCTCGCCGGCGGTCGCCAGCGGCGAGGCGGCGGCGCGTGCCGAGACCGTCATCGGGAAGTGCACGTCCAGCATCAGGATGTCCGGATCCAGGGACGCCACGGCGGCCAGCCCCTGCGCCGGGCTCGAGGTCACGGCCTCGACCTGGTAGCCCTTGGCGGCCAGCGAGGCGGCCAGGGACTCGGTGAGCAGGGTGTGGTCGTCGCAGAGCACGATCCTGGCGGGCATCAGAAAGCGCCTCCTGGGAGCAGGGAGAGCTGGACCGAGGCGACCGGCTGCAGCGCCGAGGCGGGGATGCGCGGGGGGTGGGTCAGGTTCGCCTGGGAGG
>NZ_JAACYW010000399.1 GCF_015356825.1 Catenulispora rubra
CCAGCTACTGTTCACGATCGGCTGGAGCCTGTGGCGACGACGACACCAACACCGCGCACGACGCAGCCACTTCAAACGCCGCGGTCAAATCGCACCTCCATGAACATCAAGTGCGGCTGCCGTACTAAGGCCGCGCCCCCACCTTCCGAATCACCCGAGCCGCCAACCGGCACCCGGCCGCCAGCGCCTCCTCCGGATCCTCGTCCCGCATCCACGCCGCCAGATACCCCGCCGCGAACGCGTCCCCCGCTCCGGTCGTGTCGACCAGCTCCCCCGGCCCCAGCTTCTCGGCCGGGACCCGGATCGTGCGGTCGAACAGGGCGTCGTGCCGGACCACGCCGTCGGCGCCGAGCTTCACCACCACCTGGTCGCAGAGCTCTGTCAGCGCGCGCGTCGCCGCCACCGGGTCGTCGTCGATGCCGGTCAGGACCGCCGCCTCGTCGCGGTTGGCGATCAGCATGAAGGGGTCGCCGATCCAGTCCAGGAAGCAGTCCGGTCCCACCGCGGCCAGCGGCCCCGCCGACGCGACGTCCACCGAGGTCGTCATCCCACGCCGGCGCGCCAGGTCCAGGGCCGCGACGCCGGCCGCGCGGGTCGAGGAGTTCAGGATCGTGTAGCCCGACAGGTGCAGGTGGCGGCCCGGGAGGAACTCGTCCTTCGGCAGGTCCATCGGGGTCAGGGCGCTGTTCGCGCCGGCGTCCGGGACCATCGTGCGCTCGCCGGTCGGGTCGACCAGCACCACCACCGTGCCGGTGGGCCGCGAGGGGTCCACCTTGAGCCTCGTCCGCACCCCGCACGCGTGCAGCGCCTCCGCCGCCTCGCGGCCCGGGAGGTCGTCGCCGACGCAGCCCACGAACAGCGCCTCGGCGCCGGTGGCGGCGAGCCAGCACGCCGTGTTGGCCGCCGACCCGCCGCCGCGCATCGAGATGCTGCCCGGGCTGTCGGAGGCGGCCACCAGCGGCCCGGTCAGCCGCGCCAGGACGTCCACCATCAGGTCCCCGATCACCAGGATCGGCGCCGTACCGGGCGCGGGCGTCGATGGCACAGGTGGCGTCGGTGGCACAGGTGGCATCAGGGCTGCGCTATTGGTTCGGCGCGGCGTCGATGATCTCCGCCGCGATCCGGGTGGCGAGCTCGGCGTTGCGCTTCACCAGCAGCACGTTCGCGCGCAGCGACTCCCCGCCGGTCTCCCGGTGGAAGAACTCCAGCAGGAACGGCGTGACGTCCTTGCCGCTGATCCCGTCCTTCTCCGCCGCCGCCAGCGCCTCGTTCAGGATCCGGTCGTGCAGCACCGGGTCCAGCTGGTCCTCGACCGGGATCGGGTTGGCGATCAGCACGCCGC
This sequence comes from Catenulispora rubra, assembly GCF_015356825.1. Taxonomy (GTDB): domain Bacteria; phylum Actinomycetota; class Actinomycetes; order Streptomycetales; family Catenulisporaceae; genus Catenulispora; species Catenulispora rubra. The sequence goes on from NZ_JAACYW010000399.1 coordinate 1,343, forward strand.
TGGACACCGCCGGCCACGCCAGCTGCCAGTGCTGCAGCACCGCGTCGGCGATCTCCTCGGCGAAGTCGAAGCTCCACTCCAGCGCGTGGCCGGAGTCGGCGAGGTAGAAGCCGGGGAACTGGGTCGTCCGGTAGCCGAAGACCGGGACGTTCAGCGTCTCCAGCCGCTCCAGCGTCGCCGGCACGTCCAGGATCGACTTCACCCCCGCGCACACCACCGCCATCGGGATCCGCGACAGCGCGGTCAGGTCGGCGGACTCGTCCCAGGAGTCCCGGGCGTGGCGGTGCACGCCGCCGAGGCCGCCGGTGGCGAAGACGTCGATGTCGGCCTGCGCCGCCAGCGAGGCGGTGGCCGCGACGGTGGTCGCGCCGTGCAGGCCCTTGGCCGCGGCCACGCCGAGGTCGCGCACGCCGAGCTTGACCACGTCGTCGGACTCCGCGATCAGCCGCAGTTCGGCGTCGAACAGCCCGACGCACGGCTTGCCCTCGATCACCGCGATGGTGGCCGGCACGCCGCCGTGGTCCCGCACGGTCTGCTCGATCTCCCGGGCCACCCGCAGGTTGTCCGGACGCGGCAGCCCGTGGCTGATGATCGTCGACTCCAGCGCCACCACCGGGGTGTCCGACTCCAGCGCTTCGATCACCTCGGGGTGGATCCGGAGCCCCTCGCCGTCCACTGTCACTTCTGCCTCCTGGGCATAAAACTGGGCATAAAAACGGTCCCGGTTACGCTGATGCGCACACTACTGAAGATCGTAGAGGGAGCCGGAGGCAGGTTGTGAACGACGAGGTCACAGTGGTCGACAACCCGGAGCGCAAGCGTTACGAAGCGCGCGTCAACGGCGCGCTCGCCGGCGTTCTGGCGTACTCCGTGCACGACGGAGTGGTCGTCATGCCGCACACCGTCGTGGAGCCGCAGTACGAAGGCCGCGGCTTCGGGGGGCTGATGGCCGAGCGCGCACTGGACGACGCGCGGGAGCACGGCCTGAAGGTGTCGCCGCAGTGTTGGTTCGTCGCCGCGTACATAGAGAGGAACCCTCAGTACGCGGATCTGGTCGTCTCCCGCTGACCGCTGACCAGTGACCGGTGACCCGGATCAGACCGCCAGCGCCCGCGCGGCGATCTTCTCGATCTCCAGCCCGCGCGGCAGCGTCCCGAAGCTCCGACCCCAGTCGCCGGCGAGCCGCGAGGCGACGAATGCGTCGGCGTTCTCGGTAGGTGCGTAGCGAAGCATCAGAGAGCCCTGCAGAAGCAACGCCATGCGCTCCACGAACCGGCGCGCGCCAGCCTCGTCCACCGAGGACAGTTCGTCCTGGAGTTCCTTGAACGCCGCGTCGAAGCGCGCGTCCGTCCCGCGTGCCGCGCCGACCTCTACGCAGAACGCATCCCACACTCCGTCTTCTCTGCCGAGGGCGCGCAGTACGTCCAATGCGTTGACGTTCCCAGAGCCTTCCCAGATGGAGTTCAGCGGCGCTTCCCTATAGAGCCGGGGCATACCGGACTCCTCGACATAGCCGTTCCCGCCGAGGCATTCCAGCGCCTCTGCCGCAAAGGGCGCACAGCGCTTGGTGACCCAGAACTTCGCCACGGCCAGGCCGATCCGACGGAACTTCCGTGCCGCCTCGTCGGAGCCGGCGTCCGTGGCCGCCGCGAGGTGCAGCGAGGTGAGCGTCGCCGCCTCGGACTCCAGCGCGAGGTCGGCCAGCACGTTGCGCATCAGCGGCTGGTCGGCGAGCAGCTTGCCGAACGCCATCCGGTGCCGCGTGTGGTGCACCGCCTCGGCGAGCGCCGCGCGCATCAGCGAGGCGGAGCCGGTGACGCAGTCCAGGCGGGTCATGGCGACCATCTCGATGATCGTCGCCACGCCGCGGCCCTCGTCGCCGAGGCGCCAGGCGCGGGTGTTGTGGAATTCGACCTCTGAGGAGGCGTTCGCGCGGTTGCCCAGCTTGTCCTTCAGGCGCTGCAGGCGGAAGGAGTTGCGGGTGCCGTCCGGGAGCACGCGCGGGATCACGAAGCACGACAGGCCGCCGGGGGCCTGGGCCAGGACCAGGAACACGTCGCACATCGGCGCGGAGGTGAACCACTTGTGGCCGACCAGCGTGTACTCGCGGCCGGAGCCGGAGACCGGGGTGGCGCGGGTGGTGTTCGCGCGGACGTCGGAGCCGCCCTGCTTCTCGGTCATGCCCATGCCGGCCAGGCAGCCGGCCTTGGTGGCGGGGTCGCGCAGGCCGAAGTCATAGCTCTTGGACGCCAGGCGCGGCGTCCACTCGGCGGCCAGCATCGGGTCGGCGGCCAGCGCCGGGACCGCCGCGTAGGTCATCGAGACCGGGCACAGGTGGCCGCCCTCGGTCTGGCCCCAGACCAGCATCTTGGCGGCGCGGGCGGTGTGCCGCAGAGTGCCGGCGTCCTCCAGCCAGGGGGCGGCGGCGATGCCGTGGCTGACGGCGACGGTCATCAGCTCGTGCCAGGCCGGGTGGAACTCGACCTCGTCGATGCGGCGGCCGTAGCGGTCGTGGGTCCGCAGGACCGGGTGGTTCGCCTCGGCCAGGCGTCCCCATTCGCGGGCCTCGGAGGAGCCGGCCAGCGCTCCGAGCCCGGTCAGCTCCGTGTCGGTCGCCGAACCGGTGCCGAACAGCCTGGCCACGGCCGCCATGAGCGACGGGTCGGCGGTGTAGGCGTTGTACCCGGCCAGCGGCGGAACCTGGTTCAGGGGCTCGTCGGCCGGGCCGACGAGGGTGCCTTCGGGCATGAGCCGGTCATCTCCGTTTCGGCGTGATGCTGGTACTGCGTCGTGCTGCCGTTAACGTAGTACCCGATCCTAGTGTTCGCTACCCGTTAGTAACAACGACCCGATTGCCCGTTGACCTTAGTGAACCTCCCCGTCGGACCCGAGGACCCGCGCATGCGCCCAGTGCTCGACCTGCCCGCCGGCTCCGGCGCCACCCCCGACCCCGGCACCCTCGTGCCGGAGCCCCGGGAGCAGCCGGACCTGCCGGAGCACGCCGAACCGCACCGCCACCTGGGGCCGCGCAAGCGCTTCCGCGCGCAGGCAGAGAACTGGTGGCGCGTCACTAAGATCACCTTCTCCATCTGCATGCGCTACCGCATCACCGGCCTGGCGGCCGAGGCGGCGTTCTTCGCGCTGCTGTCGTTGCCCCCGCTGGTGATCGGGCTGGCCGGGACCCTGGGGTACCTGAACGGCTGGATCGGCGCCGCGCGGATCGCCCAGATCAAGCACAACATCCTCGGCGCGGCCGGCACGATGCTGTCCGAGCCCGGCATCCTGAAGCTCGACGGGCTGCTGACGAACCTGCTCGCCAACGGGCATCCCGAGTTCATCTCCATAGGGTTCGTGCTGGCGCTGTGGGCGGGATCACGCGCCATGAACGTGTACGTCGACACCATCACGATCGCCTACGGCCTGTCGGGCCGCCGCGGGATAGTGCGGACCCGCCTCCTGGCGTTCGGGATGTACATGCTGGGCCTGCTCCTAGGCTCGGTCGCGCTCCCGCTGCTGGTGCTCGGTCCGGACCTGCTGGTCAGCGCGTTCCCGCCGATCACCGGGCTGATCCACGCCGTGTACTGGCCGCTGATGCTCACGGTGCTCGCGGCGTTCCTCAACACCCTGTACCACCTGGCCGTGCCGGTGCGGACGCCGTGGTCCCAGGACCTGCCGGGCACGGTGCTGGCGTTGCTGTTGCTGATCGGCGGGTCGGCGCTGCTGCGGGACTGGGTCTCCAGCACGTTCGCCGACACCGATCCGACCAACTCGCTGTACGGAGGGCTCGCCGCGTCCGTGGCGATCCTGGTCTGGCTGTACATGACGGCGCTGGCCGTACTGCTCGGGGCCGCGCTCAACGCGGCCGTGGAACAAGTGTGGCCCTCGCGGCGGTTGTGGCTTGCGAGGCTGGCACTGCGCCAGCGGGTTGCCGCTCAGCGGGACGTTGATACTCCCGGTCCGGAAGGGTTTCCTACGGACGACTAGCCATCTGAACTGCGGCGCGGAGCGTCTCCTTAACGGGCGGTGGTGGGAGACGGGCGGGCAGAAAACCTTGCGACAACGCGTCGCAGCCGTACGTACCATGAAGCGATCTTCCGGGATTTCGGTAGATACCGGGACAGGCGATGGACCTGGAACCCGGTCGACAAGAACCGGACAGAACAGTGAAAGCTGGGACAGCATACGTGTCAACCGCAGCTCCGATGGGCTCACAGCGGCTCCGGGCGCTGGGCTGGACGGAGGGCCACGAGAAGGCCTTCGCGGTCCTGCAGGAAGCAGCCGGCGCCGACCTCATACCGGCGTTGGTCACGGAAGCCGGCGAAGGCGGGTGTACGGCCGAATCCGGCACCGGCACGCTCAGAGCCACCTATGGCCCCAATCTGCTGCTCTCGATGGCGGCAGACCCCCTCCGACGACCCCTCACCGACGACTGGATCGCCGTCCGCCGCTGGCCGGACGGACGCGCCACCGCGGAGGCCATCCTGAGCCGCCGCGTGACCCTGATGCGCCAGGAACCCTCCCGGTAGCGCCTCTGCCTCGCCGCAGAGCCCCGGACTCCTGGCGGACTTCCAGGACTTTTCCCCGCGCCATAGCGGACAATCCCTCCCTTACCAGACCGGACTTCCACCGGACTTCAACGTTCCGCGACGCCACCGGAGCCTAAGGTAATCGCTTGCGCTGGGTATGCATTCCGTGACGTAGGGGTCACGGAGCCGGCGGAAGGCTTTGGGGGCGCGAGAGATGGTGCGGCAGGCAGCGGCGAGCAGCACCGCGAGTACCGAGGGTGCCGGGAACTCCGGAAACACCGAGAGTACCGAGGGTGCCGGGAGTAGTGGCAGTACCGGAAGCGCGGAAAGCGCCGGAAGCGCCGGGAGTCCCGACCTGGACCCGGCACGCGTCCCGGCGCTGATCCGGGAGAGCTTCACACTGGTCGCCGACTGCGCCGACCAGGTCCTGTCGCACTTCTACGCGCTGCTCTTCACCGAGTACCCGGCGCTGCGGGACATGTTCCCGCCGATGATGGACGCGCAGCGCGACCGCCTGTTCCGGGCCCTGGTGCACATAGTCGGCCAGGCCGAACACCCTGACGGCCTGGCCGACTATCTCAGGGACCTGGGCCGCGACCACCGCAAGTACGGCGCGCGGCCGGAACACTACGACATGGTCTGGCGGTGCCTCATATCAGCGTTGAAACGCTATGCGGGCACCGCCTGGACCCCTGACATGGACGCCGCGTGGCTGGCGGCGTACCAGCTCGTCGCCGGCACGATGATCGAGGCGGCGGAACAGGACGCGAAGCTGACGCCGGCTTGGTGGAGCGCGCGGGTGGTCGAGCATGAGCTTCGCACTCCGGACATCGCCGTCATCACGCTGGAGCCGGACGCGCCTTATGCGTTCCGCGCGGGGCAGTACTTGTCGCTGGAGACGCAGCGTTGGCCGCGGGTGTGGCGGCACTTTTCGATCGCGAACGCCCCTCGGCACGACAACACGCTGACTCTGCACGTGCGCGCCATCCCCGCGGGGTGGGTTTCGACGGCGCTGGTGAACCACACGAAGGTCGGCGACGTCGTCCGGCTGGGCCCGCCGTCGGGGACGATGTTCTGCAACACGCAGTCGACGCGGGACCTGCTGTGCATCGCCGGGGGGACGGGACTGGCGCCGATCAAGGCGATGGTCGAGGACATGGCGACGTGGAACACGACGCGACAGGTGCGGCTGTTCTATGGAGCGCGCCACGACGATGAGCTGTACGACTTGGCAGAGCTCGAACGGCTGGCGTACCGGCGGCGCTGGCTGTCGGTGGTCTCGGCGGTGTCGCACGATCCGCGGTACCCCGGAGAGCGCGGGATGCTGCCCGAGGTGGTGGCGCGCTATGGGGAGTTCTTCGAGCACTGGGCCGGGCATGACGTGTACGTGTCGGGGTCCGTGCCGATGGTGCGGGCGACGATCGCGCGGCTGCAGGAGTTGAACATTCCGCTGGCGAGCATCCGGTTCGACGCGTACGGCGGGATGGACGGGCTGTGGCAGCCGGGGGCAGGGCAGGGCGTGCCGATGCCTCCCACGGCCCCGGTGGGGCCGGGGACGGGCGTGGAGGAGCCTTTGGATGCCGCGGGGCCTGGGGCTTCCGGCGGGGCCTCCGTCGGGTCCGCGGTCGGGTCCTGGGTGGGGCGGAACGGCTGGCGGAAGGACGGCGGCTGGCGGGCCGGGGTGCCCGGACAGGTGCGTACCGCGGAGACGCTTGACGAGTGGCTGCTTACGCAGACTTCTTAGCGCTTTCCTCTACGCGTCTGCACCTCTACGCCGCTGTACTTCTACGCGCCTATACCTCTACAGCGCTGTTCCCACCTTTACGCCGCCGTTCCCTATGCATCGAAGTCAAGTTCCACTGCCGGCGTCAGGGGTCGAGACTGGCAGGCCAGGACGAACCCCTCCGCCTTCTCCTCCGGCTCCAGGGCGTAGTCGTGGGCCATCGCGACCTCGCCCTGGACGATCTTCGCGCGGCAGGTGCCGCAGACGCCGCCGGTGCAGGAGTAGGGCGTGTCGGGGCGGGCCTTGAGGAGGGCGGCCAGGACGGAGTCGTCGTCCTTGGACATGGCCAGCTGCGTGCGGCGGCCGCCGAGGGTGACGGTCACGTCGACGTCGCCCTCGGCCAGGACCTTGGCGGTCTCAGCGTAGGCGGCCGGCGGCGGGGCGTCCTCGGCGTGGAAGAGCTCGAAGTGCACGTGCCCGCGCGTCACGCCGCGCCCGGCCAGCACCTCCTTGGCGGTGTCGACCATGGCCATCGGCCCGCAGAGGTAGTAGTGCGCCTCAGGGCCCGGAGAGGCCGCGGCCAGCAGCTCCGGCAGCCGCTCGGCGTCGATCCGCCCGGTCAGCAGCGCCGCCTCGCGCGGCTCGCGGGAGAGCACGTGCAGCACCATCAGCCGTTCGGCGTAGCGATCCTTGAGATCGGCGAGCTCCTCCAGGAACATGACAGAGGCGGCAGTGCGATTGCCGTAAATCAGAGTGAAGCGATCCCCGCGAGCCAACGCGACCTCGGCCATGGCCAAGACCGGCGTCACCCCGCTCCCGGCGACGATACCCACGTGCTCAGGGCCCTCCTGCAAGACGAAACGCCCCGCCGGCGGCAGCACATCCACGAGGTCCCCGACCCCGAGCTTGCCCGCCGCGATCTCCCCGAACCCCCCGGGCCCGAGCTCCTTGACCGCGATGCTCAACGTCGCCACCCCATCGCCCCCCGGCGCAGCGCACAACGAATAGGCCCGCCGAGCCTCGACCCCCCCGAGCTCCACCCGCACCGTCACATGCTGCCCCGGCACAAAGCGGAACCCGTCCCGCTCCCCCGAGGGCACCTCGAACACGACGCGCACAGCGTCATCAGTGAGCCGGTCCAGGCCGACGACAGGAAGGAAGGTCACAGCGCTCTCACAAAGGACTAGATCACAGGGACTTGATAGCCCCGAACGGCTCCCCACACGCCCGACAGGCGCGCAGGGACTGGCACGGCGTACTGCCGAACGCGCTGAGCTCGCGCGTGTCGGCGCTGCCACAGCGGGGGCAGGCGGGGGTGGCAGCTGCAGCTGCAGCTGCGGTTTGGGCTGCGCGATTTTGGAA
>NZ_JAACYW010000004.1 GCF_015356825.1 Catenulispora rubra
CTACACCCCCGACTTCCTCGCCCCGCCCCCGACCGCGCCGGTCGGCGACTTCGACGCCGAACTCACCCGGATCGCCGCCACGCCCGAACCCGTGGTGCGCCGCGAGATCGAGCTGGCGCTCCAGTACACCCCCGGCGCCCGAGACACTCCGGGCGGCCGGCTGCTGCTCGGTGCCCCCGCCGAGGTCCTCAGTCTGCTGACGCAGCTGATCCGCGGCGCCTGGGAGACCCTGGTCGCCCCGCACTGGCCGCGGATCCGGGCGCTGCTGGAGGCCGACGTCGCGTACCAGTCCCGGCGCCTGGCCGAAGGCGGCCTGGACGGCCTGTTCGCGGACCTGCACCCGACCGTGCACTGGACCGGCGACACGCTGATCCGCGACCCCGGCGGCGACGAGCACCACGACCTCGACGGCCGGGGCCTGGTCCTGATGCCGAGCGTGTTCAAGTGGGACGAGGTCGTCGTGATCACCGACGCGCCCTGGCAGCCGACCCTGGTCTACCCGGCTCGCGGCCTGGGCAACGCCTTCGAGCCGCGCCGCGGGACGTCCGCCGCCGCCCTGACCAAGCTCGTCGGCCGCACCCGCGCACATCTGCTCACCGGGTTGGACGAGCCGACCTCTACCAGCCTCCTGGCACACCGGCACGCGCTGGCGCTCGGGACCGTCTCGGAGCACCTCACGGTCCTGCGGGAGGCCGGGATGGTCGTCGGGGAGCGGCACCGGCATGAGATCCGGTACCGGCGGACGGAGCTTGGCGACCGGGTCGTGCGGGGGCGTTAGTTCCGTCGGCGCCGGGCGCCGCTCGGCACTTGCCGCTGGGCTGCTAAGCGCTCAGGTCTCACCACCCAGCGGCCGCCAGCTCCCGCGTCACCTCCAAGAACGCCTCCAACGCCGGCGCGACCTCGCCCCCGCCGCCGCCCCAAACCAGCCCGATCCGCCACCGCGCCGCCTCGTGATCGATCGGCACCCACCGGATCCGCTCCGGAGCCATCACCACCGGCGCCCGCGCCGACACCAGCGCCACTCCGACACCCGCCGCGACCAGCGCCATCACCGTCTGCAGATCATTCGCGCGCTGCAACACCCGCGGTCTGATCCCCTCGGCGGCCAGGTAGCGCTGCACCTGGTCGACGAACCCCGGCCCCCGGGTCTGCACCAGCGCCACCATCCCGTGCCGGCGGATCAGCTCCCGCACTCCGGGCTCGGTGTCGACGTTCCCCGGGACCGCGAGCGTCAGCTGATCGACGCCGAGTTCGAGCACGGACAGGTCCGGATCCACCGGCAGCCGCGCGAACCCGGCGTCGAGCTGCCCCCGCCGCAGCCGCTCCAGCTGCACCGCCGAGGCCATGTCGTCGAGCGTGACGCCGACGTCGGGGTGCCGGCGCCGGAACTCGGCGACCGCGCGCGGCGCAAAGTCGATCGTCGACAGCCCGAAGGCCAGCGCCAGCCGCCCCGCGCCGGCGGCCGTCAGCCGTTTGGCCCGCAGCTCGAAGCCGTCGAGCCGGTCCAGGGCGTCCCGCGCGTCGGGCAGCAGGGTGCGGCCGAGCGGGGTCAGGCGGGCGCCGAGCCGTCCGCGCCGGAACACCGCGCCGCCGATCCGCGCCTCCAGCGCCTGGATCTGCTTGGTCAGCGCCGGCTGGGTCACGGCCAGGGCCTTCGCCGCCGCGCCGAACGTGCCGTGGTCGGCGACCGCGACGAATGCCCGCACCAGCCGGTCTTCCATTCCCCCAGCTTATCGACAGCCTCGCGACATTCATTGGACTCATCGAAGGAAGCGGAGCTTGCATGGATGCATGATGCTTCGCGCCGCGACAGTCCAGTTCGAGCCGAGCCCGGGCGCCAAGGAGGACAACCTGGCCCGGGTCGAGCACTTCGCCCGCGCCGCCGCGGCCGACGGCGTCCAGCTGGTCGCGTTCCCGGAGATGTGCCTGCTCGGCTACTGGCACCTGACCAAGCGCGACGCCGCCTATCTGCACGACGTCGCCGAACCCGACGACGGCCCGAGCATCGCCCGGGTCAGTGCCCTGGCCGCGGAGCTGCGCCTCGGCATCGGCGTGGGCCTGCTCACCGCGCGCGACGGCTGGCTGTTCAACGCCTACGCCGTCTGCCTGCCCGACGGCGCCGTGCACATCCACCGCAAGCTGCACGCCTTCGAACACGAGGCGATCTCCTCCGGCAGCCGCTACACGGTGTTCGACACGCCGTGGGGCGTCCGGGTCGGGGTCCTGATCTGCTACGACAACAACCTCGTCGAGAACGTCCGCGCCACCGCGCTGCTCGGCGCCGAGGTGCTGCTGGCCCCGCACCAGACCGGCGGCACGAACTCGGTGAGCCCGCACGGCATGAAGCCCATCCCGCTGAGCGTCTGGGAGAACCGCCACGCCGACCCGGTCGCCGTCCAGGACGCCTTCCGCGGCCCGAACGGCCGGGAGTGGCTGCTGCGCTGGCTGCCGTCCCGGGCCCACGACAACGGTCTGTTCGTGGTCTTCAGCAACGGCGTGGGCCGGGACGACGACGAGGTCCGCACCGGCAACGCGATGATCATCGACCCCTACGGCCGGATCCTCGCCGAGTCCGAGGCGGCGGCCGACGACATGGTCGCCGCCGACCTCGACCTGGACCTGGTGCCGACCGCCACCGGCCGGCGCTGGCTGCGGGCCCGGCGGCCGGAGCTGTACCGGTCGCTGACCACGAAGTACGGCGACGAGGTGGACGCGCGGACGGCTCGGTTCAGCTGATCCACCCAGCTGAACCACCCAGCTGAACCACCCAGCTGAACCACCCAGCTGAACCACCCAAACAGTCAATCAGCTGATCAACTCGGCAGATCATGGCGTTTCTCCGCCGATCCGATCATCAACCACCTCAAAAACTGGTCGCCGAAGACCACCCGTGGGGGTGAACGGCGCCATGATCCCGTGTACCCACCACCGCCGGCGCGGGCCTCACCCGACCTGATGCAGCCACCGCACCGGCGCCCCCTCACCCGCGTACCGGAACGGCTCCAGCTCGTCGTCCCAGGGCTTGCCGAGCAGCGCCTCGACCTCGCGCTCCAACGCGGACTCGCCACGGTGCGCCCGGGCCAGGGCGGCGCGCAGCCGGTCCTCGGCGATGACGATGTCACCGTGCATGCCGGTGGCGGCGCGGTAGACGCCGAGCGTGGGCGTGGAGGAGTAGCGCTCCCCCTCGGTCCCGTCCGACGGGTCCTCGGTGGCCTCGAAGCGCAGCTGCTGCCAGCCCCGCAGCTGCGAGGTGATGCTCGCGGCGGTCCCGGACTGTCCGCGCCAGGACAGCTCGGCCCGCCACATGTGCGGTTCGGCGGGCTGGTGCGTCCAGTCGAGGCTGACGCGCACGCCGAGTACGCTCGCCACCGCCCACTCGATGTGCGGGCAGAGCGCGCGTGGAGCGGAGTGGATGTAGAGGACTCCGCTTGTCACTGTCTTGTTTGCCGACTGTGCCGTCATCGGGACCTCCTGGCTGTGCTGCGGCGAGGTTCGCCTTCCCCAGCGGCCTTGCCCGCACCACAACTCGTGGAGCCCCATGTCAGCGGCCTTTATTCTGCCGCACGCTCGGGGCGCGGCACCAGTTGTCTTAGTGCTCTTGCACTCTAAGCTGCCCGGCGGCCCGCGCACAGGCCGCCAATTGGGTGATCTCCAACCGCATCAGAACCCGCCAGACCCTCTGAGGTCTTAGATATGATCACTGATATGGGCAGACCGTCGTATAGGCGACGGACTGGTTCGGGGTTTTCCCCATGCCTGCGCCCAATCGCCGGCTCGGCGGCCCACCCCGCGGCTCACCCCACTGCTCGCCTGGCCGCTCGCTCGGCCGCCCACCCGGCCGCTCACTCGCCGGCCGTCAGCCCCCGGACGATCACGTCCACCGTCCGCTCCCGCGCGAAGTCCTGCTCCGCGGCCGACAGGTGCCGCTGCAACGGTCCGTCGACCAGCAGCAGCGCGAACCCGTGCACCATCGACCAGGCCGCGATGTCGGCCCCGGGACGGCGTTCGGCGGTCATCCGGCCGGTCGCGACCAGCTCGTCGAGCAGCGCCCCCAACGCCCGGAAGGCGTCGGTCTCGTCGTACGGCTCGCCGCCGTACTCGTGGCCGGGCACGGTGTTCGTGCGGCAGAACGCGGTCATGAACAGCCCGGGCTGCTCGACCGCGAAGTCGATGTAAGCGTGCGCCACCGCGCGCAGCCGGGCCACCGCGACCTCCCCGCGGTCGCCGTCGACCGGGACCCGCGCCACGGCGGCCGCCATCGCCTCGGCCAGCACCTCCAGCGCGCTGCGCTTCACCTCGTCCAGCAGCGCCTCGGCATCGGAGAAATGCCGGTAAGCCGCGGTCGCCGACACCCCGACCCGCCGGGCCACCTCGCGTAGCACCACCGCGTCCGGCCCGCCGGTCCGCGCCAGCTCCACCGCCGAATCCATCATGGCGTTGCGCAGGTCACCGTGGTGGTAGCGGGTCCGGGGAGTGGTCTTCGACGTGGTCACCTGTTCATCGTGCCTCATGTTGACACCGTTAACAATGACCGGCATGCTCGATGTTAACGGCGTCAACTTGACGCCACGCCCGACCCGGAGGGGGTCTGAACACCATGCTCGGAAGAATCGGCAGACTCGCGGTAGGGCGGCCCAAAGCCGTCCTGACGGCAGCCTCGATACTGCTGGTGGCCATGGTCGCGGTCGGCATCGGCGCGTTCGGCGTGCTGAAGTCCGGCGGCTTCGACGACACCAGTTCCCAGTCCTGGCGCTCGCAGCAGGCGATCACCGCCCAGTTCGGCGGCCGGCCCAACCTGGTCCTGGTGGTCGGCGCCCGCGCCGGCGACGTCGACAGCGGCGCCGCGGCGCAGGCCGGTCAGACGCTGACCCAGGAGCTGTCCGCGGACCACGGCGTGAGCGGCGTCGTGTCCTACTTCGCCAACCACAGCCCGGGCCTGCGCTCCACAGACGGCCGCGAGGCGATGGTCCTGGTCCGCGTCCTGGGCGACGACAACCAGATCGGCACGACCACCACCCGCCTGCTCGGCGACTACGTCAAGGACAACGCGGCGGTGACGGTCCAGGCCGGCGGCGACGCGGCGGTGAACCACAACGTCACCGGCCAGGTCACCAAGGATCTGGCCGTCGCGGAGTCGATCGCCGTCCCGCTGACCCTGATCCTGCTGGTCCTGGCCTTCGGGAGCCTGGTGGCGGCGCTGCTGCCGCTGGCGATCGGCCTGGTCGCGATCCTGGGCACCTTCGCCGAACTGGCGATCCTGGGCCGCATCACCGACGTCTCGGTCTTCGCGATCAACATCACCACCGCCCTGGGCCTGGGCCTGGGCATCGACTACGCGCTGCTGATGGTCGCCCGCTATCGCGAGTACCTGTCGCAGGGCGCGAGCGTGCAGGACGCGGTGCTCGGGACGATGCGCACGGCCGGCCGCACCATCGCCTTCTCGGCGCTGACGGTCGCCGCCGCCCTGGCCGCGCTGCTGGTGTTCCCGTTCTACTTCCTGCGGTCGTTCGCCTACGCCGGCATCGGCGTGGTCGCGATCGCCGCGGCCAGCGCTCTGATCATCATGCCTGCGCTGCTGGCGGCGCTCGGCACCCGCGTCAACGCCGGCCGGCTTCCCTGGGCACGGGGTGCGCAGCAGGGCTCGGCGGCGCCGGCGTGGGGTCGCCTGGCCTCGCTCGTGATGAAGCGGCCCGCCCTGATGGCGCTGCCGGTGGTGGCGGTGCTGGCGTTCCTGGCCTCGCCGCTCCTCGGGGCGTCGTTCGGCACTCCTGACGAGACGGTGCTGCCGACCAGCGCCCCGGCGCGTCAGGCCGCGGACGCCCTGCACAACGACTTCCAGGGCAACCAGGCGACGGCGGTGCAGGTCATCACGACGGGGCCGGCCGACACCGCCTCGGTGGGAACGTACGCGGCGAAGCTCTCGACGCTGCCGGGCGCGGTGCGTGTGGACAGCAGCGCAGGCTCGTATGCACACGGCGCGGCGCTGGGCATGAACCCGTCCGACGCCGGCATGGCGGCCAAGTCCGCACAAGAGCTGACGGTGTTCACGTCCGCGGAAAGCCACTCCGCCGCGGCGGAGCAGCTGGTGCGGGACGCCCGCGCGGTCCCGGGCCCGGCGGGCACGTCGACGCTGATCGGCGGCGAGACGGCGCGGCTGATCGACTCCGAGCACGGGATCACGGCGCGGCTGCCGTACGCGATCGGGTGGGTGGTGCTGACGACGTTCATCGTGCTGTTCCTGTTCACCGGGAGCGTCATGCAGCCGCTGCGGGCGCTGGTGCTGAACACGCTGGGCCTGTCGGCCTCGATCGGGACGATGGTGTGGATCTTCCAGCAGGGCCACCTGTCCGGCCTGCTGGGCTTCACAGCCCGGCCGATGGACACGGCGATGACAGTCCTGCTGTTCTGCATCGCCTTCGGCCTGTCGATGGACTACGAGGTCTTCGTCACGAGCCGCATCAAGGAACTCCACGCACAGGGCGCAGACCTGCGCCACTCGGTGAGCGAGGGCCTGGCGCGCACCGGCCGCATCGTCTCGACAGCCGCAGGCCTGCTGGCAGTGAGCTTCTTCGCCTTCGGAACCGCATCGGTGAGCTTCCTGCAGTTCTTCGGCCTCGGCTGCGGCGTCGCGATCCTGATCGACGCCGTCCTGATCCGCGGCATCCTGGTCCCCGCCGCCATGCGCGTCCTGGGCCGCAGCGCCTGGTGGGCGCCGGGACCACTGCGGTGGGTGCACGAGCGCTTCGGCCTCAGCGACGATGAGGGTGAGGGCGAAGGTGCCGGCGCTGGGAACGGCGGCGGACGGCCGGTAGAGCTGGTCGGGACTTCACGGAGTGAGGGGTAGCGGCTTTGCTGAGGCTGTAACCGCAGCTCGGGGCCCCGGTGCGTAAAGCGCCAGTGTGTCGGGCCCCTGTGTAGGGCCCCGCCCTACCAAGGGGGCTGACCACCTCAAATAAGGAGCGCGCGCCAGCAGATCCAGCTCAGGATCGGCGGCGCGCGCTCTGCCGTCAACGCCCAGGCACCAAATCGCCGACAAAGTTGCGCCGAACGTGGGCGTGGCGCTGCGGCTTGTGGTTCCCCTCACCCAGCCCGCACCACGTTCGTCAACTCCTCCCCCGCAGCAAACCGCCGCAGTTGCCCGTCAATCATCCGCAGCGCCCGCGGCAAGAACGCCGTCGAAGCGCCCCCGACGTGCGGCGTGATCAGCACGTTCGGCGTACGCCACAGCGGGTGGTCCGCGGGCAGCGGCTCCGGGTCCGTCACATCCATCGCCGCGCGCAGCCGCCCGGACGCGCACTCCGCCAGCAGCGCCTCGGTGCGCACCACCACGCCGCGGGCGACGTTCACCAGCAGTGCGCCGTCCTTCATCCGGGCCAGGAAGCGCGCGTCGATCATGCCGCGCGTCTCGTCCGTCGCCGGCACCATCACGATCACCACGTCCGCCTGCGGCAGCAGTGCGTCGATCTCCGTGAAGGCGTGCACGCCCTCGCGCGCCGACCGCGCGACGCGCAACACCTCGACCTCGAAGCCGGCCAGGCGGCGCTCGATCGCGGAGCCGATGGAGCCGTAGCCGAGGATCAGTACCGTCTTGTCGGCCAGGGCGTCGTCGACCGCGTCGATGTCGACCTTGTACGTCGGCGCCCACTCGCCGCGCTCGGCCTGCCGCACGTAGCGCGGGATCCCCCGCAGCGCCGACAGCGTCAGCGTCACCGCCAGCTCCGCCGTCGAGGCGTCGTGCAGTCCGCGGGCGTTGCACAGCGTGACGCCCTCAGGCACGTACGGCAGCACGTTCTCGTACCCGGCCGTCAGCGTCTGCGCCACCTTCAACCGCGGCATCCGCCCCATGAACTCGGGATGCGCGTTGACGAACATGTACGGCAGCACGAAGAACTCGACCTCGTCGATCGACTCCGGCACGCCACCGGGCACATCGAGATCCCGGCCGGTGAACACGTCGGCCACCAGCCCCTCGGGCACCTCCTTCGCCGACTGTCCGTACGGCACCCATACCCGGCGTGAGCTTGTCTGCGGCATGGAACGCACTCTACCGACCACGTCCCCGCCGCTAAGGTGACGCCCATGACGATCACACCGGACACCAAGAACTGGACGTGGGTCCTCCAGCGCCCCTGCCCGGAGTGCGGCTTCGCGGCCGGCGCGGTCGCCCGCGAGCAGATCCCGGCCCTGCTGCGCGCCAACGCCGAAGCCTGGCGCACCTACTTCGCCGAGAACGGCGCCGAGCAGGTCCGCACGCGCCCGGAGCCGACTAAATGGTCGCCGCTGGAGTACGCCTGCCACGTCCGCGACTGCAACCAGGTCTACCTGCGCCGCGTCGAGCTGATGGTCGAACAGGACGACCCGCAGTACCCGAACTGGGACCAGGACGTCACCGCAGTGGACGAGAAGTACGGCGAACAGGACCCTGACACAGTCATCGCAGCACTCGTAGACACCACCGACGAGATCGCCGCGCGGTTCGAATCAGTGTCCGAAGACGAGTGGCAACGCACCGGCCACCGCGGCGACGGCTCCGACTTCACGATCGAGTCGCTGGCCCGCTATTTCGTCCACGACCCGATCCACCACCTCTGGGACGTGACCGGCCGCCGCCACGAAGACTGAAGCCTGAGGGCTGAACGCCGGCTTCACACCCCGAAGATCCGCGCCGCGTTCCCGTAACACACGGCGCAGAGCCAGTCGTCACCGAAATCGAGGCGGGACAAGGCTTCCAGCGCCTGTGTGTAGGAGTAGGGGATGTTCGGGAAGTCACTCCCGAACAGGATCCGCTCTTCGAGCTCTGCGATCCGCTTCCGCTCCCGGTCCGGCAGCTCGACGCGCCCGAAGAAGTCCGTGAACGCCATCGTGGTGTCGAACAGCACCCCGTCATACCGCTCGGCCAGATCAAGGAACTCGACGTACTCGGGCATCCCGAAATGGGCCACGACCAGCCGCAACGTCGGGTGCGCGGCCAGCACCGGCGCCATCGCCGCCGGGCCCGTGAAGCGCGTCGCGACCGGCCCCGACCCACAGTGCGCGATCGCCGGTACCCCGGCCTCCGCCAACGACCCCCACACCGCATCCAGCAGCGGATCGGCGGGATCGTAGTCGCCGACCTGGATGTGCGCCTTGAAGACGCGGGCACCGGCCTCGATCGCCGCCGGGACGTAGACGACCGCCTCCGGCTCCGGAAAGAACGTGGCGCTGTGCAGGCAGTCGGGGGTGCGGGCGGCGAAATCGGCGGTCCAGGCGTTCAGACTCTCGGCCATGCCCGGCTTGTGCGGATAGGCCAGCGACGTGAAAGCGCGAAGGCCGAAGCCCCGCAGGATCTCCAGCCGCTGCTCCTCGTCCTGACGGTACCGGATCGGCCATTCGCGGCCGATCAGCGGACCGGCGGCGTCGAAGTAGGCCCGAATCCGGTCCAGGAGACGGTGCGGCATGAAGTGGGTGTGGACGTCGATCAGGCCCGGCAGGCCCAGCGCCTGCCAGAAGCGGCGGACGTCGGAGGTCTCCTCGGCCGTGGCCGCGCGATCCGTCTCTGACGCATGATCTGTCTCTGACACACGATCCGTCTCTGACGCGCGATCTGTCTCTGACACACGATCTGTCTCTGACACACGATCTACCGTAGCCGACCTGCCCTGTAAGGCCTGTTATTAGCTGGAACCCCGCCGCTCCTCCAGCCGCATATGAATGTCCTCCAACGACTCCGCCACCACCGCCCGCATAGCCACCTCGGCCCGCTCCGGATCCCCCGACGCGACCGCCACCGCCACCGCATCGTGCCGGTCCGCGTCTGCCGGGTCCGGCGCCGTCGGCAGCAGCTTCAGCGCCGCGCGCCCGCGCAGCAGTTCCTCCGTCACCGGCGCCAGCTGCGCGAACAGCGGGTTGCCGCACATGCCCAGCACCAAGCGGTGGAAGTCGACGTCCGCCTCCAGGAACGACGTCCGGTCTCCCACCGCCGCCGCAGCGCGCATCCGCGCCGAGCTCTCCAGCAGGCTCGTGCGCTTCGCCCGGTCCGCCTGCCGAGCCGCCGCCGCGGCGGCCGCCGGCTCCACCGCACCGCGCAGCTCTGTCAGCTCGTCGAGCACCGTCGTGCGCTCGGGCCCGGCCAGGCGCCAACGGATCACGTCCGGGTCGTACAGGTGCCACTCCCGGACCGGCCGTACCGTCAGTCCCACGCGCGGGGAGCTGCGCAGCAGGCGCTTCGCCTGCAGCGCCTGCACCGCCTCGCGCACCACCGTGCGGCTGACGCCGAAGCTCTCCGCGAGGTCGTCGGTGCGGAGCACGTCGCCGGGAGTGTGGCGGCCGCCGGCGATGGCGTGGCCGAGGTCGTCGGCGACCTTGCCGGCCAGTCCTTTGCCCAACTCCGGCATGCCGTTCCTCCCGTTGCCAGGTCCAGTGCAGGTGAGTCCGAGACCATCTGAGTCCGAGACCATCATCGCGCCATCGGCGCCGGTTCAGCGCCCTGCCGCGAGGGTTTTCGTATTACGGAATAGTCACCACCTCTTCAATCGTCATACTTTTTGGCCTACCGTGACGCGTGGCGCGTCACGAGGTGTCGCGTACGGGGTCAAAGGAGACTGAACCGTGAATGCCGCATCCCCCGCAGCATCGCCCGCCGTTCCGGGCGCCAAGCCGCCCATCCTGCTCGTCACCGGGGTCTCCGGCAGCGGGAAGACCACCATCGGCTCGCTGCTCGCCGGCCGGCTGGGCTGGGAGTACGCCGAGGCGGACGCCTTCCATCCGGCGGCCAACATCGCCAAGATGTCCGCCGGGCATCCGCTGACCGACGAGGACCGGTGGCCCTGGCTGGACAACATCGGGCGCTGGATCGACGAGACCACCGCACACGGCCGGCCCGGCGTCGTCACCTCCTCCGCGCTCAAGCGCGCCTACCGCGACCGGCTGCTGGCCGGGCGTCCGCAGGTGCGCCTGATCTACCTGGACGCCGACCGCGAGACCGTGGCCCGGCGGCTCACCGCGCGCAACGGCCACTTCTTCCCGCCGGAGCTGCTCGACTCGCAGTTCGGGGACCTGGAGCCGCCGGCCGACGACGAGCACCCGGTGCGCGTCAAGGTCGACGACCACGACTCGCCGCTGACCGTCGCCGAGCGCCTGATCCACGCCGAGAAGCTGGAAGCCGTCGAGGCCGCGCACGACCGGACCGAAGCCGCGCACAACGAAGCAGCGCAGGACAAGGCCGCCCACGACAAGGCCGCGCACGACGCCGCGCACGACAAGGAGGCCGGCGCGTGATCCCGGCCCTGGCCTCCCACCCGGCCCTGGCCGCAGCCGCCTCCGAAGCCGCCGCCAAAACCGCCAAGTCCACCGCCTGGACCGGCCACGACACCCGCCTGATCCTCGTCGCCCTGGCCGGCATCGCCCTGGTCGTCCTGATGACCGCCGTGACGAAGATCCACCCCTTCCTCGCCCTGCTCATCGGCGGCCTGTTCGTCGGCGTCGCCGGCGGCATCCCGGTCGACAAGCTCCTGTCGACCACCGAGACCGGCGTCGGCGGCGTCCTGGGCAACGTCGGCGTGATCGTGGCCCTGGGCGCCATGCTCGGCAAGATGCTGGTGGACTCCGGCGGCGCCGACCGGCTGGTCGGCGCGATCGTCGACCGGGTCGGCGAGAAGCGCGCGCCGTGGGCGATGGTGGTGGCCGCGATGGTCGTCGGCATCCCGATGTTCTTCGAGGTCGGCCTGGTCCTGATGGTCCCGATCATCTACCTGGTCTGGAAGCGCACCGGCGGCTCGATCCTGCGCGTGGGCATCCCGGCGCTGGCCGGCCTGTCGATCCTGCACGGCCTGATCCCGCCGCACCCGGGGCCGCTGGTGGCGATCAACGCCCTGCACGCGGACCTGGGCACCACGCTGCTGTTCGGCGTCATCGTCGCGATCCCGACCGCGATCATCGGCGGCCCGCTCTACGGCACCTGGATCTCCAAGCGCGTACACCCGCACCCGCCGGAGACCCTGGCCGCGCAGTACACGACGACCGAGCGGGCCGACGGCAAGACCCCCTCGGTGCTCACCACGCTCTCGGTGATCCTGCTGCCGGTGGTCATCATGCTGGTCAAGACGGTGGTCGACATCGCCGACAGCAGCCCGGCCTCCGAACTGCACAGGGTGATGGACTTCGTCGGCGACCCGATCATGGCGATGATCGTCGGCGTGGTCTACGCCGTGTTCGCCCTGGGCTTCGGCCGCAAGGCCTCCGACGTCATGGGCGCCGCGCTGGGCCCGATCGCCGGCATCCTGCTGATCATCGGCGCCGGCGGCGGCTTCAAGCAGATGCTGGTCGGCACCGGCATCGCCGACTCGATCGGCAAGGCCGCGAACAACTCGCACCTGTCGCTGCTGCTGCTCGCCTGGCTGATCGCGGTCGGCATCCGGCTGGCCACGGGATCGGCCACGGTGGCGACCGTCACAGCCTCCGGCATCATCGCTCCGATCGCCGCGTCCCACACGAACACCTCCACCGCGCTGCTGGCGCTGGCGGTGGGCTCCGGCTCGCTGTTCCTGTCGCACGTCAACGACGCCGGTTTCTGGCTGGTGAAGGAGTTCTTCGGGATGGACGTCAAGCAGACGTTCAAGTCGTGGTCGGCGATGGAGACGATCCTGTCGACCGTATCCATCGTGGTCATCCTGATCCTGGGAACCTTCGTGCACTAATGTGCGGCGGCATGGGACTGCTCATGCTGCCGGCTTTGGCGCTGCTCACGCTGCTTTCGGCGTGGGCAGTGTCCTTTTCGCCCCTCTGGCTTTTCGCCCTGATCCCCCTCGCGCTGATGCTGGCGCTCGGGATCTACGACGTGTTGCAGTCGCGACGCTCCATCCTGCGCAACTTCCCGGTCCTGGGTCACGCGCGTTTCATGATGGAGTACATCCGCCCGGAGATTCAGCAGTACTTCATCGAGACGAACACCGGCGGGCGTCCCTTCGACCGCGACACCCGCTCGGTGGTCTACGAGCGGGCCAAGGGCATCCACGGCGATCAGGCGTTCGGGACCGAGCTGGATGTCGAGTCCTCGGGCTACGAGTTCCTGGAGCACTCGATGTCGCCGTTGCAGCCGACACCGGAGCAGCCGCGCGTGCTCATAGGCGGCCCGGATTGCCGGCATCCGTATGAGATGGCGCTGCTGAACGTCTCGGCGATGAGCTTCGGCGCCTTGTCCGCGAACGCGATCCGGGCCCTGAACAAGGGCGCCAGGGCCGGCGGCTTCGCGCACGACACCGGTGAGGGCGGCATCTCGCCGTACCACCGCGAGGGCGGCGGCGACCTAGTCTGGGAGATCGGCTCCGGCTATTTCGGCGCACGGACCGCCGACGGGAACTTCGACCCCGACAAATTCCGCGACAAGGCTGCCGATCCGCAGATCAAGTGTGTGGAACTGAAGCTGAGCCAGGGCGCCAAGCCGGGGCTCGGCGGCGTGCTGCCGGGGCCGAAGGTGACACGGCAGATCGCCGACATACGCGGTGTCCCTCAGGGCGTCACGGTCATCAGCCCGCCGTCGCACAAGGTCTTCAGCACGCCGCGCGAGCTGGTGCTGTTCATCGCGAAGATGCGGGAGCTGTCCGGCGGCAAGCCCACCGGCTTCAAGCTGTGCGTGGGCTCGCGGCGCGAGTTCCTGGCCGTGTGCAAGGCGATGCTGGCCGAGGGCGTGACGCCGGACTTCATCGTGGTCGACGGCTCCGAAGGCGGCACCGGCGCGGCGCCGCTGGAGTTCGAGGACAACGTCGGGACGCCGCTCACCCACGGCCTGCTGACGGTACACAACGCGCTGGTCGGTGTGGGACTGCGGGACCAGATCCGGATCGGCGCCAGCGGCAAGATCGCGCGCGGTACCGACATCGTGAAGCGCATCGCGCAGGGCGCCGACTACACCAACGCCGCGCGCGCCATGATGATGGCCGTCGGCTGCATCCAGGCGCAGAAGTGCCACACCAACCACTGCCCGGTCGGCGTCGCGACCCAGGACCCGAAGCGTTACCGGGCCCTGGACGTGCCGGACAAGGCGCTGCGCGTCCAGCGCTTCCAGTCCGCGACGGTCGCCGAGGCGCAGCAGCTGATCGCCGCGATGGGCCTGACCGGCCCGCACGAGCTGCGGCCGGAGATGGTGCACCGGCGCGTGAGCCAGCGCAAGACGAGCACTTACGCAGAGCTCTACCACTACCTGCGGCCGGGCGAACTGCTCGCCGAGCCGGTCCCGGGCTGGGACGAGGACTGGCAGGCCGCCGATCCGGACACGTTCCGGCCGGTGGGGGTGAAAAAGGACTAGCGCGTCGCGAACCCGCGGCCCGCTTGATCGCCAGTCCGTCCTAGAGTGGTGTGATGATCACCACCGAGCGCCTGCGGCTGCGCCCCGCGACCATGGAAGACGTCGACTTCTGGGTCGACCTGCACGCCGATCCCGAGGTCAACAGGTTCGTCGGCGCGTACACCGCGGAGCGCGCCGAGGACCGGCTCCGCCGGATCTCGGACAGCTGGGCCGCGCGCGGCTACGGCTTGTGTGTCGTGGAGTTGCTGGACGGCGGCGAGGCGATCGGCCGGTCCGGGCTGAACTGGTGGGAGGAGTTCGGCGAGACCGAGATCGGGTGGACGTTCCGGCGCGAGCACTGGGGCAAGGGGTACGCGACCGAGGCCGCGCAGGCCGTGCTGGACTGGGGTTTCGGCAAGCTCGACCTCACTCAGATCACTGCGATGATCGCCCCCGGCAACCGGGCGTCGATCGCGGTCGCCGAACGGCTCGGGTTCACGCCGCGCCGCGAGGACGAGGTGCTGGGGATGCCTTGTACGGTCTACGCGCTGGATCGCCCGCGGGCATAAGGCCTGAGGCCGTTCGCCTGAGACCGTTCGCCTGACGCCTTGTCTTATGCCTAACCCTTACGCCTCAGTCCCGGCGCCTCACGCCTCACGCCTCGCGGAGCCGGAACCCGCGCCGCCGCTGCCAGCCCGCGGCCGACGCCGCCCCGATCGCGACGCCGGCGATCAGCAGGACCCAGGCCAGGCCCGCGTCGTCGTAGTGCTTGGCCTGTGCGTAGTCCTCGGTGACGGTGTGGCCGTCGGCATAGTGCGTGATACACCGGTCCGTCGCGGTCATCTGCCGGCCGTCACAGGTCGGAGTGGTGTTCGAGCCCTTGTACATCGAGTATGCCGCCACGATCATCAGCAGCACACCGACGACCAATCCGACCTTCGTTGCCCTCGCCAACATGCTGACAACCGTATCGGGGGGACACCCGCGCGCGGGAGCGTCTCCTCCGTTTCGCAACGTATTTTGCCTACGTATCCACCTCGGCCATGCGCTGCGTGCCGATCACCCTGAGCAGTTGCAGCGCCTGCTGCGCCGGCGACCCGGCCCGCGCGGAGTGGATGATCAGGCGTTGGTCGTGCTCCGGCGACAGCATGACCTCGCAGTCCAGGTCGATGCGGCCGACGACCGGGTGCAGCACGGTCTTGTGGTCGGCCCGGCGCCGCGCGACGTCGTGCCGCTCCCACAGGTCCGCGAAGCGCTGGCTGCGCGCCTTGAGTTCCTCAACGAGGGCGCGCAGCCGGGCGTCGTCGGGCCGCGCCGCGAGCCCGGCGCGGAGGTCGGCGACGGTGTTCTCGCCGTTGCGGGCGAAGTCCTCGGGCAGGAAGAACTCGGCGGCCTCCGGGTTGCAGAAGTGCTGCCAGGCGATGTTGCGCTGCTCGACCGGGAGGCGGCCGGGATCGCCCATCAGGGCGGCCTGCATCGCGTTCCAGGCCAGCATGTCGCCGCGGTCGCTGCACACCAGCGCCGGGGTGTCGTCCAGCTTGTCCAGCAGGTGCAGGACGCCGGGGCGGACGTGGTCGGTCGGCACGAAGCCGTCGTTCTCGGGCATCACGCCGGAGAGGTGGAACAGGTGGTCGTGCTCGTCGCGGGTCAGGCGCAGCGCGCGGGAGAGCGCGCCGAGCAGCTGGGCCGAGGGCTGCGGCCCGCGCGCCTGCTCCAGCCGGATGTAGTAGTCCACTGACATGCCCGCCGCCATCGCGACCTCCTCGCGGCGCAGGCCCGCGGTCCGGCGGCGGCTGTTCGCGGGCAGACCGAGGTCCTCCGGACGCAGCCGCTCACGGCGGGTGCGCAGGAAGGCGGCGAGTTCGGGGCGATCGATCTTGAGCACCCCTCCAGCATCGCGCACCTGCCGCGAGCTATCCAGGGATCGCCGGTCCCAGGATGAGCGGGTCTCTGCACACCGGCTCCGACCTGCGGCAACGTTCTGGACATCAGCAGTCGCCCGAAGGAGACGAACCCATGACCACCACCATTTCCGCCAAGCCCGTCCTGATCACCGGCGGCACCGGGAAGGTCGGCAGCCGGCTGATCCCGCGCGTGCTGTCCCAGGGCGACCCGGTCCGCGCCCTGGTCCGCGACCCGGAATCGGAGGCCGCGCTGCGGCTGCGCGCGGCCGGCGCCGAGCTGGTCGTCGGCGACCTGGCGACGCTGGACGCCGCCGGCTTCAAGGACGTCGTCGACGGCACCGCCGCGGTCATCCACCTCGCCGCCACCTTCCGCGATTCCCCCACCCCGGAGCGCGCCACCGCGGTGAACACCGACGCCTCGACGGCCCTGGCCGAGGCCGCGCTGGACGCCGGCGTGACCCGCTTCGTGTTCGCCAGCACGAACCTGGTCTACGGCGGCGGCCACCACGCCCCGCAGGACGAGCAGGCCGAACTCGGGCCGATCGCGTGGGGCGGTCCGTACCCGGTGTCCAAGGTCGCCGCCGAGAAATCGTTGCAGGACCTGCGGATCCGGCGCGGTCTCGACCTCCGGGTGCTACGCCTGGCCTTCGTCTACGGCGACGGCGACCCGCACATCGAGGAGTTCATGCAGCGCCCCCTGGACTGGCACTCCTCCCGCCGCCTGCAGATGGTGCACCACGCCGACGTCGCCCAGGGCGCGCTCCTCGCGCTGCGCGCCGAGGGCCTGAGCGGCGAAGTGTTCAACATCGCCGACGACTCGGCCGCCACGCTCGCGGAGATCTACCGCTACGTGGGTCGCGAGCTGACGCCGGACATGGCCGAGCGCGAGGTGACCGAGCCGTGGTTCGG
This sequence comes from Catenulispora rubra, assembly GCF_015356825.1. Taxonomy (GTDB): domain Bacteria; phylum Actinomycetota; class Actinomycetes; order Streptomycetales; family Catenulisporaceae; genus Catenulispora; species Catenulispora rubra. The sequence continues at coordinate 17,074 of NZ_JAACYW010000004.1, forward strand.
CATCGTGCAGAACGGCAAGGCCCGGCGGGTGCTCGGGTACCGGCCGCTGTACCCGACGATGTGGCAGGCCGTGGACGCCGGGGCTATGTGAGGGTCCTGTTTCAACCGGAAGCCAGGCGGGCGGTTCGCATCGGCGAACCGCCCGCGCCTCATCAACGAGTTCTCGGCGAGTTACTGGGAGGACGTTGCGGAAGTCGCCGCCTGATCGGGTAGCGCTTCGGCGGCGGCGATGGCGGCGTTCCAGATCTGGCTGTCCAACAGCGTGGTGACCTGATCCGAGGTAAGGAGCAACGGGGCGCCGGGCGCTGCGGGGCTCTTGTCGTTCGGGGAGTTGGTCTCGATGGCGGACAGGCTTGAGCCGTCGGGGCGGACCAGCGTCACCTCAAGGGTGGTGTGGTCGGATTGGGGGCCGTCGGTGCCTGCGGCGATCTGGCTGACGTAGACGGTCGAGCCGTCGCCGATGGTCTGCGGTACGCCGGACCCGGAGGCGGCGCCACGATGGCCGGAGATGATGATGCTGATGGATCCGATGCCGTGCTCAGCGGAAAGGCGTGCGCTGACCACGATTACGCCCAGGGGCATCACGTTGGTGGGGGCGGTGAGGTCGCTGCCTCGGGCCAGGTAGGAGCTGCCGGTCACACCGGTGTCTTGGAGGCCGTATTTCAGGGTACTGATAAGCTGGTTACCAGTGATTTGTGGGGCGCCGGTGGCGGTTGGGGTGTCGGGCAGGCTGGTCGTCGACGAGCCAGTCGTGGGCGTATTAGTCATCGGCGTGCCTCCAGCACCGGCACCGGCCGTCCGATGCGACCCGAACACCACCACCGCCGCGAACACGACCGCCACACTCAGCGCCGAACCCAGCACCTGAACGCCCCGCTGTAGGCGCCGCATCCGTGTCCCGCGCGTGACGCCGCCGGCGGCGAGCCGCACGACGTCCGGCTCCAACTGGCGCGCGGTCTCCCGCATGGCTTGAGGCAGATCGTCGCGCACGTGTCACCCCTTAAGGCTCGGTTCCTCCTGCGTGATACTCGACGCGCGCCGGGCGGCGGTTGTTACGGTGGCCGCATGCCGACCGTCGAGGACTGCGAAGCCGCTCAGACCTGCTGGTTCACGTGTCGCGCCGAGGTGCTCGGCGGCCAGACCTGGACCGACGGACCGTTGACCTGGGTCCGTGAGAGAGACGAGCAGAATCTGATGTTCCCCGAGCGACTTCCGGCCGACGCCGTCCTGCGGGGCGTGGAGCGGGCCCGGGAGACCGGCGTTCGGATCATCGGGGCGTGGCTGGGGGCGGAGGTCGACGCGTCGGCGTTGGCGGCTGCGGGGTTCGAGCGCGGGTGGGAACCGTGGTGGATGACGGCGGCGGTAGCCGACGTCGGCGCTTCCGGCGACCCGCGTATCGAACTCCAGCAGGACACGCTGGACTACACCGGCGAGTACGCGGACTACGGGAAGACCTTGCTGATGACCCGTGTGCGTCCGCAGCACACGTGGTACGCCGCCGCCTACGACCACCCGAGCGGCCGGTTCGTGGGTCGCGCGTGGTCGCATATGAGCGGGGAGAACGCCGGGGAGACAGTCAGTGAGACGGCTGGCGTGTTCGACATGGAGGTGTGGCCCGCGTTCCAGCGGCGGGGGCTTGGCAGTGGACTGCTACGTGCGGTGGTCGCGGCTGCTGCGGACGCCGGGGCGCGCAACGCGGTGCTGAACGCGACGCCGGAGGGGAAGCTGCTGTACGAGTCCTGCGGCTTCCGTCAGATCGGCGCGGGCATCACGTGGTGGCTGCATCTCGCGCCCCGGGGCTGACCTGGCAGGAGTCGTTGCGGCCCGCTAACCTTGCGTGCGCGCGTCCTCGGGAGGGGCCGCGCACACAGGGGTGATTTCAGACATGGGGGAAGTAATGTCTTTGCGTTCTCGGCGTTCCAGCCTGCCTGTCCGCGCTTTGCTCGCGGTGGGAGTGGTGTCGTTGGCGGCTGCGGGGTGCGCCTCGCAGGGGGTGACGGCCGGCCAGGCGGCGGCTGCGGGGGTGACCAGTCCGCCGACGGTTGCCGCGACTTCGGGTTCTGATTCGCCGTCCGCGGCGTCGAGTTCGTCGTCGGCGTCACCGGCGTCACCGGCGGACTCGTCGTCGTCCGTCGATCAGCCCGCGTCGGACAGCTCGTCGTCCGCCAGCGTGCCGGGCAAGCTCTACAAGCTGACCGACACCGTCACCGAGGGCGGTTTCACACTCAAGATCAACTCCATCACCATGCCCTGGAACCCGCCGGCCGGTTCGCAGTTCACGCCGGCACCCACCCGGAGCTGGCTGATGATGGACTTCTCGGTCACCAACGTCAGCGGCGGGCAGCTGATGTTCGACACCATCGGCGCCTTCGACCTGCGGGACAACGCCAACGCCACGCACCTGACGTCGGTCGTGCCCGGGGACACCCTGCCGGCGGGGAAGCTGTTCCAGGACCACGAGGTGAAGCCCGGCGAGACGGCGCGCGGCGAGGTGGTCTTCGACCTCCCGCAGAGCGGCGCCCCGTTCCGGCTCATCTTCAGCGGGAACATGTGGCACGCGAGCCAGAACCCGCCGTCGATCTCCTTGAGCAAGTGAGGGCAGGCAAGTGACGAGCGACATCATCCCGATCGGCCAGGTAGTCGGCGGCCGTACCGAGCCCCGTGACGACGACTGGGGCGGCGAGCAGGCCGTCATCCGGCTCGACGAGCGCTTCGAGCCCGAGGCGCTCGCCGGGCTGGACGCGTTCTCGCACGTGGAGGTCGTCTACCGGTTCCACCTGGTGGACCCGGACAAGGTGCAGACCGGGGCCCGGCATCCGCGGAACAACACGGAGTGGCCGCTGGTGGGGATCTTCGCGCAGCGGGGGAAGAACCGGCCGAACCGGATCGGGGTCTCGCGCTGCCGGCTGGTGCGGGTCGAGGGGCGTGAGGTGCACGTCGCCGGGCTCGACGCGGTGGACGGGACGCCGGTGCTGGATCTGAAGCCGTACATGGTGGAGTTCGGGCCGATCGGCGAGGTGGCGCAGCCGGAGTGGGCCACCGAGCTGATGCGCGAGTACTACTGAGCTTCCGTTCTGATCATGCTTCTCTTTCCTTCCGCCGGGTTCAGACCGTGTAGCCGCCGTCCACGGCCAGGGACGTGCCGGTGATGTACCGTCCGCCGGGCCCGGCCAGGAACACGACGGCGTTCGCGATGTCCTCGGCGGCGCCGTAGCGGCCGAGGGCGGTCAGCGAGCGCTGGAAGTCGGCGCTGTCGCCGTCGGCCGGGTTCATGTCGGTGTCGATCGGGCCCGGGTCGACGATCGTGGCGGTGATCCCGCGCGGCCCGAGCTCGCGCGCCAGGCCCTTGGTCAGGCCGACCAGCGCCGACTTGGCCATCGCCTGCAGGACGAAGTTCTCGCCGGGCACGCGGCCGTTGAAGCACGAGCCGATGCTGATCACGCGGCCGCCTTCGCGCATGTGGCGGGCCGCGGCCTGCGACGTCAGGAAGACGGAGCGGACGTCGACGGCGAGCACGCGGTCCAGCTCCGTCTCCGTGACCTGGTCCAGCGGGCCGCAGGTGAGGAAGCCGGCGTTGTTCACCAGGATGTCGAGGCCGCCGAAGTCCCGGACGGTGCGCTCGACGGCTTGGGCGGCGGCGTTCGGCGCGGCCAGGTCGGCGCGGATCGCAACGGCCCGGCCGCCGTCGGCCTCGATCTGCGCGACCACCTTCTCCGCCTGCTCGGCCGCCTGCACGTAGGTCAGCGCGACCGCGGCGCCCTGCGCGGCCAGCCTGCGGGCGATCGCGGCGCCGATCCCTCTGCTGCCACCGGTCACCAGGGCTACGGTTCCGGCCAGGTCGTTCATCATCGATTCCTTTCGTCGCGGGCCCGGTGTGGGCCCGTGACGAAAGGATCGATCCTTGCCATCAGTGTGAGAGTCAAGCGCTGCGAGTCGGAGCTGGTCGGCGGCCAGACTCGCCGGCTTGCTGAGCGGCCCCGCGCATGCGCCATCGCCGCCCGGCCGCCGCCCACTCAGCCGCGCGTGATGCCCCTACAGCGCGCTACCGCAGGTCATCCCCAACACCGAGGTCAGCACCGGGGTCGGCACCGTCGCCACCCACCCCGTCCCCGCGATGCCGCACGTTCTCCACCACGTGCCCGACCGCCTCACGCCCCTTGGACGCGGTGTTCCGGGTGATCTCGAACGCCTGCACCTGGATCACGTTCGCGGTCTGCCGCACCGCCGGCGCGTCGGCGACCTTGCGCACCGCCGCCCGCATCTTCTCGTACTGCTCGCGCCCGGCACGCGTGCCGAGCACATACCCGGCTCCGAGCCCGGCGGCCAACGTCATCTTCGTCCCAGCCTTCATGGCAACCCCAATACCCCCGACCCGATCCGACGAACGGACCTTACGACGGACGGGCGACCCACCAGAGTTCCCACACCCGCCCCGACCTGCCCAAGAAAGCGGATTGCGGATCTCCCCCCAGGATGCGCTAACCTAGTCACGCACCGCCGGGCCGGAACCGCGCCAAGCGCCAAGGACCGACGGAGCAAGAACGATCCTGCATAGCTCAATTGGCAGAGCAGCCGGCTGTTAACCGGCAGGTTATAGGTTCGAGTCCTATTGCAGGAGCGCACGACGAACGTCTCCGCTCACGTGGCAGCCCACGCGACCCGGAGACGTTTGCCGTCACTAGGGGGAGTCGATCACCGGGGAGGGTTGATCCACCACGACGCCGGGCAGATGCCCACCATCGTCGTGAGCGGCGAAACACTTCACCCTTGGGGCGTTAGCTCAGCTGGTTAGAGCAGGGGACTCATAATCCCTTGGTCGTGGGTTCGAGTCCCTCACGCCCCACTTCATAACAGAATGACCTGGCCCTCGGCAGCTGGTGAAGCGCTTAAGGGCCAGGTCGTTGGTGGTTTTTGCGGGTTGGATCAGCCTGGCGGGTGTCTCATCGTGTCGCGCTATCGACCACCATCAGTCAGTCTCCGTGTCCCATCTGTGTCCCGGTTTCAGGCTCTCCCCCGCTGGCTGCTTCGTCAGCCGGGTTCAACAACGCGTCGATGCGCCTGTGCGCCCGCGTCTCCTGATCCGATCCGTCGATGCACTTGGCGTAGGTACTGAGGAGCATCTCGACACTGTGGCCGGCCCACTCGGCGACCTGCGGGGCCGGCACGCCAGCGCTGAGCCACGTCGAGACGGCAGCGTGGCGGAGGTCATAAGGCCGCCGCGCCAGAGGCGATGCAAACTGCTCCGGGGTCAGCACCTGCGCTCTGGTCCTCGCCCAGATCTTCGCGTACGTGGCGTGCCGAATCGGACCGCCATCAAGCCGGAAGAACAGGCGGCCGTCTGAAGCCGTGCCGAACGCCTCGACGTGGGCCTTAAGGTGGGCCACCAACTCTGGGCACGCCGGGACCGTCCGACTCTGACCGCGCGCACGATGCTTCAGCGACTGGCGCGGACTCGTCTGGCCGTCATCAGTCCACGCCGCGTTGGCGTACGGGACTGATTCGGCAAACCGCAGGTTACCCCAGCCCTGTTCAGGTAAGTGACAGTCTGCAATACGCAGCGCGAGCGCTTCGCTGGGACGGAGTCCGGCGAAATACAGCACCGCGAAGAACGCGACCAAGCGCGGCCCGGTGGGCCCCTGCCCACGGACTCCGTCGAGAAGCGAACGCGCCTGGGCGGGACTGATCACGACCGTGCGGTCGACCGCGCTCTTTCGCTTCGGCGGGATGGTACTGATCCGATCCAGAGGATTCGCGTCCACCCGCCCCATCTCGATCGCATACCTGATGGCGCCATTGAGGCCCTTCTTCTTGTTGCGATACGTGTTCACCGCGTAAGGCCTGCCGAAGCTGTCGGTTGTGGTGCTGTTGTACGCCCGCCTGGCTAGCTGTGGATCCGTCAACGCCGACATCGGAAGCGAGTGTGCCGCGATCCACTCGACGGCCGACGCGGCTTCTTCGTCCTGGATCGCCGAAAGCCGGTTCCGGCCGTTGAACGACCAGTTGACCAGCCACCGGAAAGCGAATGCATGATCGACCGGATCGATCATCGGTTCGGTCAACGCCACGGTGACGGTCGCGAGCGCCTCGGCCAGCTTCCGGCGGGAACCGGGCGCGAGCGCCGGCCACACAGTGTCCATGAACTCGATCGCATTCTGGTACCACGTGACGTTGGTCCGCATCGCGCGGATCTCAGACTCAGGAAGGCCGAGCTCACAGTCGAAGGATTCACCGCGACGCTGGGCCGCGAGTAGTTCACTCCGTCGGGACTCGGCCAGTTGCTTGCTGGCGTAGGTCTTGCCGAACTGCTGTCCGGCAACACCCCATCGCACTTTGTATGTCGTCTTCTTCGCACGCTTGATCGGGGCGATGGCCCAGATCCGTACATCGAGACTCAGCACGGGATTCGCGCCCTTCTCTTGGCGAACGCGCCCACGGACGGTTCGCGGAATGGTCTGCAGCGACCTGCGGTCATCGCAGTCGCCGGAGCGGCGGTCCACGTCGGATCGCGTGGCATGCCTGATGGCGCGGTCCGGCGGCATGCCGCCGGACCGCAGGTCGTAGGGGTCAGTGATTCGGCTCCTCGCAGGCGGCGAGGAACGCGTCGAGATCAGATCGGCGCACGCGGATCGAGCCGTTGGGCAGGCGGAGGCTCGCCGGCCCCTTGCGAAGGGATCGCCAGCGATAGAAGGTCGCCCGGCTGATACCGAGTTCTGCGATGACCTGGGGGATGCTCAGCAGAGGGTCTTCTGCTGAGCTGCGAATTCGGCGGACTGGCAGGTGCCTTGGCGGCATGCGCTCCCCCTGGCGTCAGGCCTGCAGACCTGATTGTGGGTGAGCGTCCAGCCCGGAATTCGCTGTGCGGCCCGGCTCAGTCGCCGGACCCGAATGACTCCTTTGCTGCTCATCGGCGGTGTTGGTTGCGGCCGCGGGCAGACGGTAGCTCGACTTCGTCAGGGTTGGAACCCTGTTATCAGATTCTTGTGAAGTAGTTTCTGCTGGGCTCTTCACATCGGAGAAGTCGATCGCACGCCACATCTCCAGCTGCGCGAACAAGTCCAGGGCGAATCCCGGGACACCCGGACGTGGCCGTGGGCGGCCGGCCCGTAGGGCGGCGAGGTGAGTACGAGCGCCGCCTTGCCCGTCACGTCGGCTCCGACGAGACGTTCGACGTCCCGGGCATCGCCGTTGATGACAGTGGCGTACCCGGGAGCACCATGGTCGACGGCGTACTCGGCGTTGCGAGCCGCCAGGTCGGCCCAGCGCTTCTCGTACTCCACGCCGATCGCGATACGGTCCTGGTGCATGGCTTCGACCAACGTGGTACCGATGCCGCACATGGGATCGATGACCAGATCCCCCGGTGCGGTGTACATGGAGATCGCGTGCGCAGCGATCGCCGGGTACATCTTCGCGGGGTGCGCGTCGGACTCCGGCAGGTACCGGCCCTTGCGCTGAGCTCGGGGCCCGTCTTGGGCAGTCGCCCAGACCGACAGCGGCGGTTTGTCAGGCACGGGCGGTGTCGTGTTCAAGCCACGCTCCTTCAGCCGATTCCGGCACCTCGGGGCGGGCCGGACCTGCTGACAAAGGCCGCCGGCCTGAGCTTGAGCGGGGTCTGGGACAGTCGTTTGACCCCGTTCAGGAGTGGCGACCGGACTGGGTGGAGTCGGTATCGTCCGGCATTTCAGCGGACGCGGTCCGAAGAAGAAGGGTCCTCATCGAGCGCCAGGTCGATGGCATTGGCGCTGATCTTGGTGCGCCAAGGTGATCAATTGCTTGCCTCACCCGGCCCCGGAGCAACGCCCCTACTGAGGATCACACTGAAACCGCTTTTGCCGAGAGCTAGAGCACAGCAACGCATGACCTCAGATCGGCGGCCAGGAAGATGATGTACGTGCCTTCGGTCATGCCTACTCGCCCCAGCACCTGCGCGCTGAAGGGCTGGCGGGCGCTGCCGAGCCGACCGATACCCAGAAGGAGTCCCCGGCTCGCAACGCCACCGCGGCCTGATTGGCGACATCGGTCCCGTGTCGTTCAAGGACAACTATCAGCTCTTCGCGATCCACGGCGTGCACTATCCCGCTCCGCGGGCGCAAGAAGCCCGCCGGGGCTTGATGCTCGAGGAGCAGAGAGCTGACCTGGAGTCCCTATTCACCAACCAGGCGCCGACTGGAGCAGGTATGCACCCGGCGACCAGTCCCGGAACCTTGACAGACGCCACCCGCGACCTTGACAAGAACCCTGCAAGCGGCGCGCATTCCATCTGATGCGAATACGCGACACCTTGCCATCGGCGGGTACGCGAGGCCCTGGCCAGGAGCTTAGCTGTCGAGTGCCGAGCGGTGCCGGTGGCGGTCAGTCTGTGGCGACCATGTTCGGGTGATTCTGCCTGGATCGATGGTGCCGTTCGCATCCGATGCGGCAACATCGCATCGGATGCGAACGGCACAAGGTGGTCAAGGATGGTCTTTCCGGGCGGCGCCAAGCCGCACCTGGTCTCCGGCGTGGCGTTGCTGCGGCCGGACGAGCAGGTCCTCGACGCGATGTTGGAAGGCTGGCGCAACCGTCTCGAGGAAACACAACGCCAAGATCGCCTCGGTCTGGCTGCGCCCGCAACGGCGCGGCGGGAGATTCGCTTCCCGCCGCCGGCATCTTTGCCGCTCTATGCCGGTTGACGCGGTCCCTGCCGTAGGCCAAGCGCGCGCCACGCCGGAGCACGGTCGCCCGGCGGGCCCGCCCCGCCCGGGCTTTCCGCACCGCCCGATCGACGCCGCTCAGGGCTCATCCCGGTGCCGGGACGTCCCGCGCAGCCGCGACCACGGCGACGTCCGGTCAAGCTTGCGCAAGGCTTTCTGCGCCTTGGCTGCGGTCTCGGCATCCTGATGCTCCGCCGCCTGGTAGTGCGTGCGCGCGCCGTCAAGATCGCCTCGGCGGCGCAACAGTTCGGCGAGGTCGAGGACGGCCGGTGCGCTGCCCCGCTCCACGGCTCGGCGGTAGCACGCCTCGGCGTCGGTCAGGTCGCCTCGTTGCTGGCGGAGCCGGCCAAGGCGGTGCGCGGCTTCCGCGTCGCCGCCTTCGTCCGCGCGATGCCACATGGCTTCGGCGATGGCCGGCTCGCCTTGCGCGAGCAGGACGGTGCCGAGCTTGCAGGTGCCGTGAACGTCGCCGGCCTCATACAGGCACCAGCAGATCGCCTCCGCGAGATCCACGCTCCCGGCCTCTTCGATCATCTCGGCGGGTTCCAATTCCGCGAGCCGGGCCATGCGGTATTCGTTGGTGAACGCGTCGCGCCAGCTGTCCATACGGAGCAAGGTGCCGGGCAGACCGAGGCTGGCTATGTCCGTGCGGTTGTCGAGAAGACGGATGATATCCGCTTCCAGGTCCGTAAAGCGCTTCATCGACGCATGCCATTCGGCGGAGTCGTCCGACAAGCCCCGCAGGATCGGCAGCGCCTCGTCGATCGCGGCGCGGGCCTCGGCGAGGCGCACCCGGCACAGGGCCCGAATTTGCGCGAACTTACCGAGGGTCGTGACGAGCAGTTCGCCCTCGTATTCCTCAGGCGCCTCCTGCTCGATACGACGAATGATTCCCAGCGCCATGGCTGTCAGGTTCAGGGCTTGGCGCACACGCGGACGGGTGACCTCGATCTCCGCCTGCCGACATAGGTCGTAGGCGATGCGCTGGTGGAACGCCCGCTCGCCGGGCCCCTTCTCCAGCACGGCGCCAGCCCGCACCGCAGCGTCCACCGTTGCCCGCTGCCGCGCGATGTCGTCGGCGTACACCGCGATCGCCTCGTCGACCCGGCCTTCTTCCGCCAGCCGCTGGGCAGGCTCATCGAGGTACGGCAACCCGAACAAGTAGGCGCTCTGCGCTCTGAAAATGATCCCGGTCGGCTCGCTGCCGTCCTGGGCGTCCGGTGCCATGAGCGACCCCCTCCGAGCGAATCAGTTCCCAGGTTCGCTCCTACCCCGGCGGGCAGATCACCTCACCGCAGGGGCCGGTCACGCCCGCTTGCGATCCGGCACGCTCCCACTGCGCCCTTTGAGGAGAGAGCCGGAGCCAACGGCGGGGTACTCGCGACCCTTCGATACGCGACACCACCAGTCAAAGCTTGCCAAGCTGACTGGATGCCGCCCGGCGAGATCAAAAGAAGATTCGAACCCTGATGAACTTGGCGCGCGAGCACCCCCTTCACGTGGTGCCGTGCAGGAAACGATGGACTACGTGGCAGCGGGGGTTCGACAACGCAAAGAGCAGCCACTCCCCGACCCTCACAGCGGCCGGTCGCCCGAGGACCTCAATCGCCGCACGTCTCGGCTGCACTGACCAGTGGTCGCTATGCTGAGCCATGCGGCGATGGTCATCCGAACGCCCAGACACGCCGTCAACGCGGTCAGACTCCGCTCAAATCACAGACTCTTGACACGGTCGCGCGGGAGTACAGCCACTACGGTCTTGCCTTCGCCAGGCATGGCAAACACCAGCAGTGGTGCATCGCACAGCGCCGTGACGATGGCCAGCCCACGTCCAGACTCGGCAAGCACATCTTCCTCACGGAGACGCAAGAATGCGTCCGGTGACGGGTCCCAGACCTCCACAGACACCACGTCGGTATAGAGCTTCAGGACCAGGCGGCAGGTCGCCAGGGCTCCATCGGGTACGGCGTGCTGGACCGCGTTGCCGACCATTTCGGAGACCACCACGCAGCAGTCGTCGGCAAGCTCCGGCAGTCCCCATCGGGCCAGGACGTCTGCCGTGTGCCGCCGGGCCCACCCGGCGGCGGTCGGAGTAGTTGCGAACTCCTGCGCGCACCCCGATATCAGTTGTCCCGTACCTGGGCGCCGAGGGCTCGGCAGGCGCGGTGGGCTTGGACGTTGCGCAGGAACCGGCGCCTTAGGGCTCGGCGCGGGGAGGGGGCTGGGCGGTAGCTTGGGCGTCCGAGCCACCGGGATCGGCGGCGGGTCAGAAGACGAACACGGCACGACGGAACCTCCCTGGGTCTGGTGGATGACGCCCACACCGCGAAGCGCGGCTGCTACGTGACGAGCCGTGGGGAGCCGTAACTCCGGTGCACGAGCAGCGCCCCGGTCACGCCGGATTCGGCGCCTCAGCCGCGACGTGGCGGTAGGACTTGGGCTTGTCACGCGTCCGCGCAGCGGCCCCGGAAGAGACCAGCTTCTCCAGCACGTTGTGGATCGCCCCCGCGCTGCGACCCTCCAGCATGTGGCTGAGCATGGTGGGGGTGTACTCGATATCCGGATGAGCCTCAAGCACGGCGGTGACCATCGCACGCAATTCGCCCGGGGCCAGACGCCTGGCCTGTCCGTCCGACCCCGATTCGTCAGACTCAAACGACACAGTCGCCGCAGCCTCCGTCACCGCATCAGCTTCGGCCGGCCGAACCACGCCGGTCTCAAACTCCGGCTCGCTGTCGCTCGTCGTGCCTTCCTCGGCGGCAGGCGCGACCGGCGACGCAGGACCCTCAGTCGCTACGTCGTCCGGGACACACGCAGGAGGAGCGACCACAGCCTTTTCCGGTCGCTCGGTCGCGTCTCCGCAATCGGAGCCAAGTGCCTGAACATCGGCCTTGAACAGCAGCGCACCCAGGCCAGGCCCGGGAGACCAGAGGTCGGCGTCCCGTACCCCGCCTGTCTCCCGCACCGTACGGCACGCAGCCCCCGCGCGCTCGAGCTGCACCAGCGTCTTGGCGACAGTGGACTTACTCACCCCGGCGGATTCATGCAGCTCTACGACGGTGACCTCATGGACCTCCGCGAGCGCGCCGGCGACCAACCGGGCGGCAGCAGTCAGGGTCGGCGGCTCCGGTCGTGTCTGAGTCTCGAGCATCACGGCTCATGCCTTTCGAAGTTGGTGCGAGCGACGAGCCCGCGCTCACCACGCGGGCTGTTGAGGATCCGCGCGGTCCCGGCTCAACCAGCTCGCGGTAAGACAGCCGGGCCGCGCGGACACCACCAATCGACGCTCGTTCCTGAGCCGATGTCGATGGGTTGATGGTCTAAGGGCACAACATCAACCGTTCCGGGTGACAACAGTTGACGAGAGAAGTGAAGTCGAGCGACGCTCGACGGTTTTCGCTGCCCAGGGCCCGCCGACCAGCCAGCCCTAGGCGCCGACGCGATCGTCGGCCGCCCACCGCCCCTGAACCAGGGCGGCGAACACATCGCGTGGTCTGATCAATCAAACGCCGGCAGATAAGCACCACGGGCAACCTGCCCAGCGTCAACCAGCCACCACACCGACCGCAAGCAGGTGGCTGGCGGCGGCCAGCAGCTCGGGGTGGTCGTCCGCCATCCTCGCGGCGGCCAGGACGGAGGCGAACAGCGGGTCGTCGTCCTCGTCACCGATGGTCACGCCGCGGGCCTCAGCAGCGCGCAGCATCCCCCAGGCCGGGCCCTCCACAGCGAACACACGCACGTCGTCGATCCCGGCAGCGGTCATCTCGTTGACCAGCAGTGCCGGAGGATGGAAGAACGCGGTGGTGAACCGTCCCGGCGGCGGCTGGATGAGCTCGCCGGAGGCCATGATGCCGGCGACCGAGGCGTTCACCTTCGGCCTGGCGAGGATGCCCAGACCGGCGTTCTCGAACAGCGACGCGAAGCGTCCGATCGCAGCAGCGGCCACGACGGCTCCGGGACGGGCGACCCGCACCGCCTCGGACAGCACCAGAGCTCGTTCGTTCGGATCGGGCAGGTGATACAGCGGCCCCATCAACAGCACCGCATCGAAGGACCCGGATTCGACCGGCAGGGCGCGCGCGTCGCCAACCTCGGCGCGAAGGCCGGCCTCGCGGGCCGCGGTGACGTGCTTGGACACCGGATCGACCACCAGGCAGCGATGCCCGTCAGCGGTCAGCCACGTCGAGTGGATGCCGGTGGCCCCACCGACGTCGAGGACGTCGAGGCCGCCATTAGGCAGAAAGCGGCGCAGGATCTCCTGGGTCCGGATCAGCTCCAGCCGCCCGTCCGCCGCGTCCAGCAGGCGCCTGGCCTCGTCCTTGCCGTCGTAGTAGTCCGCGATTTCGGGAGCAAGCGAGAGTCCATCCATGGATGGATTCTGCCCGCTAGAGTGGCAGGTGGACCAGTCCACCCTGTCAGGAGATTCGATGGCGCCGACCCTTCACGAACAGATCACCGGGCAGCTGCGCGACCAGATGGAGGACGGGACGCTGCCACCCGGCGCACCGGCCCCCTCCAGCCGCGCCTTGGCTGACCAGTGGAACTGTTCGCGGGTAACCGCCTCTGACGCGCTGCGAGCGCTGGCCCGCGACGGCCTCATCGTCGACCGCAAAGGGCTGGGGTTCTTCGTCACCGACACCCCAGTGGCTCGTCCAGCCGGGCGCCGCACGGCCGGCACTGCTCGCCTCGAAGGAGCGCTGCCCTTCAGGATCCTTGGCCGACCCGGCTACCAGGTCCCGCCGCCGCACGTTGCCGCAGCACTGGGTATCGCCGAGGGCGAGGATGCCCTGGCTCGTACGAGACTGCTGCACCTGCCCAGCGGCGAGCCGGTATCGGTGGTCACGGCCTGGTTCACACGAACCATCGCCGAGCGCTGCGAGCTTCTGCATCGCACCGCGTCGATCCCCGGCGGCACCACCCGCCACATCATCGCGCGCACCGGCCTGCGCCCGGCACTCGGCCGCGACGTCACGACTCCCGCCACCGCCGCCGAACTGAACGCCGACATCCGCGAAGCGCTGGGGCTGGATGCCGATGCGACGGTCCTGGTGGTGCTGCACGCCGCCCAGACCGCAGACGGCACTGCGGTGGTGGTCGAGGAAGGCTTCACCGGTGGAGGGTTCGCCGAGCGCGTTGACGAGTATCCGATGGACGCCTGACAGCCCCCTGTATCACCCTCAGCGACATCGGGAGCGCATAAGGTCTTGACTGGACTGGTGGACTGGTCCACCTTAGTGAGTGCTCGGACATACTCGACCCTTCTGGAAACACGAGACGACCATGAGCACTGACACACCACGCACCGCACATCCACAGGCACCCGACGTGCCACCGGCCTCGAACGTGCTGAAGAAGACGCGCGAGGCCTTTCCCCGGCTCCGGGACCCGGAGCAGTACGACGCAGCCTCGGCCGCCGGCGAGGGCGACCAGGTGGAAGAGATCGACGCAGGTCTGGTCCGAGACGACATGACGGTCTGGTTCCCCGACCCGGTCCCGGGCCGCTGGCGGCCGGTACGCAGAGCCTTCGTCGCCGGGCCCAAGGCGGTGATCGAGTTCGCCGTCCCGCCTCCGTATTCGGCCTCTTGGTCACTGGCCTCGGACCGGCCGGTCTGCCGGCGAATCACTTCCCGGGAGACCAGCCTGTCGTCGCCTGTCGCCGAGTCCAGCCGCCTCTGAACTGGGTGGAGGACGAGTTATGAGCATCGTGGCTACGGCCGAACATGCGACCGCCGCCTACGCCCGCTGGATCGCGCCGCAGCCGTCCCTGGTGGTCATGCAGCCGGACACCTTCTGCAACATGGACTGCTCTGCGTACTGCTACCTGCCGCTGCGCAAGCGCCGCAACCGGATGCCCGTCGCGGTCGCGCGAGCGGTCGCGGCCTCTCTGGCCGAGCTCGGCCCCGACGAGTCCGGTCGACGGCAAGTTGCCGAGGTCTGCTGGCACGGTGGGGAACCGTTGGCGGTCGGCGTCGATGCGCTGACCGAGTTGCTGGCCCCGTTCGAGCCGCTGCGGACGGCCGGGCTGATCCATCACTCCGTCCAGACCAACGCCACACTGATCACCGACTCGTGGTGCGACTTCTTCCAGGGCTACGACTTCAGTATCGGAGTCAGCATCGACGGCCCGGCGGACCTGGACGCCCGCCGCACCGACCGGGCCGGACGGCCCGCACACGACCGGATCATGACCGGGATCGACAGGCTGCGCCGACGCGGCATCAAGTTCTCGGTGATCGCCGTCGTCGGCAAGGCCGGCATCAGCCGAGCCGAGTACCTGCTGGACTTCCTCACCGAGCTGGGCGCCGACCAGATCTGCCTCAACATCGAGGAGTTCGAGGGCAGCAACACCGGCAGTCAGCCCGGGTCGGCCGAGGCCCGTGACTTCTGGATCCGCACAATCGCCTGGTCCGCAGCGCACCCGGGTGTCAAGATCCGGGAGTTGGACCGCCTCGGCAGCTATCTGGGCACCATCCGGGCCGGGGAGCGCGCGGCCTGGGAGGCACACCGCTTCGACCCGCTGCCCACCATCGCCTACAACGGCGACGTCGTGTTGCTCTCCCCGGAGCTGGCCGGCATCCACGATGAGCTCTACGGCGACTTCATCGCCGGCAACATCGTGGAGCAGGACCTCGCATCGATCCTGGCCCGGGCCTGGCAGCTGCCCTACATCGCCGAATTCACCGAAGGCCTCGCAGCCTGCCGCGCCACCTGCAGCTTCTTCGACTTCTGCCGCGGCGCGGCGGCCGGCAACCGCTACTTCGAGAACGGCACCTTCACCTCCACCGAAACCAACTACTGCCGGGTCTCCCGCCAGGAGCTGATCAACGCCCTCATCGACACAACCCGCAAGGAGGAACCGTGAGCCCGCTCGCAACGCTGCTCGAATCCGACCACCCCACCGTGCTGGCCCTGGCCGGCGGCACCGCCCCGACCGTCGGCAAGTGGGACAACCGTGCGACCTGGGACAACGCCACAGCTCCTTTCGACAACCGGCCCACCTGGGACAACTGGAGCAAGCGGAAGTGACCTCCCGACGCGCGGCCCGGTCCGCCAGGCCGGGCCGCGCGTCCCACCCGCGACGGCCATCCCCGACACCTAGGGTTTATCGCCATGGAACAGCTTGAAATCCGGACCACCCGCGCGGCCCTTCCGAACCTGGACGACGCCGAGCTGGAAGACGTCGAGACCCTGGCCAACCGCCTCGGCGCCATGAACGACTTCCGCCTGGCCGACGCCGAGCTGCGGTCCCTGGAGGTCTCCGACCAGCGCCTGACCACCGGCCGCGTGGACGCCCTGCGGGTCGACCGCGCCAAGCTGCACGAGATCCGCATGGACTCGGTCGAGTTCACAGGTTGTGACTTGTCGGGAGCCACGTTCGCCGGCGGGAAATGGTCGCGCGTCCGCTTCGCCAACTGCAAGCTGCTGTCCGCCCAGTTCGACGACCTCACCTTCGAAGACGTGATCTTCGACCGCTGCAAGCTCGACTACGCGGCCTTCCAGAACGTCACCACGAAGGGCCCGGTCATCTTCCGGGACTGCTCCCTGGAGGAGACCGAATTCTCCAGCTGCGACCTGTCCAAGGCCGCGTTCGACGACTGCCGCATGGACCTGACCAGCTTCGGACGCACCACGACCAAGGGCTGCGACCTGCGCGGCAACGACCTGTCCGGGATCCGCGGCATCGCCTCGCTCAAGTACGCCGTCATCGAACCGACGCAGACCATGCAGCTGGGCCGAGCCCTGATCGGCGATCTGGAACTGAGCCTCCCCGACGACTGACACCCCACGAGGGGGAACCCACCATGGGCACCCGCATCGCCTTCACCAACGCGAACGCTCTGATCGAACGCTGCGACGTCGCAGACGTCATACTCGCCGCCGGCCGGAACAGCATCGAGGACGGCGCCGTCTTGCCGGCCGACAACTGGCGGCCACTGAACGCCACCGAAGCCGAGGAGCTGCGCGCCAACGCTAACGACGCCCCAGCCAGCATGATCGAACTAGTCCGCGTCCTGGCCGACAGTTCCGTACCCGCCCCAGGACGCCCGCTAATCGAGCACGTCAACGCCTTCAACCCGTTCGCCAGCCACCACGACGCCGACTTCCTCGCCGCCGGCGACGAGCAACCCGGCCAGACCACGACCACCATCGACACCACCGTCGGCCTGCACTTGGGCATCCACCTGGACAACCACGACAAGCTCAACCTCGCCGAGCGCACCGCCAGCCGCCGCCGCGTCGGCCTCAACCTCGGCCCCGGCGTCCGCCACCTGCTCGTCGGCACCCTCGACATCTTCGACATCTTCGACATCTGCGCCGCCATCGACGCCGTCCCCCGGCACTACCCACATACCAACGACATCCGCCGCCACGTCGCCGCCGGAAGACAGCTGCGTGTTCTACGGATCCGGCTGAACCCCGGCGACGCCTACATCGCACCCACCGAACTCGTCCCCCACGACGGCTCGACCTTGACCGCAGCGGCGCCTTCACGCATCGCGTTCTGGCTCGGACACTGGCCCGTCGGGACCTTGCGCTCCCTGGTCTGATCTCCTGCGACACCTAATGACCTTCAAAGCGTGATGTCGTGGCAGTCCCGACACAGTGGACTTGGTATTGGCTCACTTGATGCGGCGAGTTGGCTGGCTGTTTGTGGCGGGCGGCCTGTTCAGGGTTTCGGCGGGGTGGTGGGTGGCGGCCCAGCTGGCGAGGAGCTTGAGGGCGTCGTCGGCGGGTGATCCTGCCTCGGCGCTGAAGGCGACGAGGGTCAGGCCGGGGTCGGCGGGCAGTTCCATCACCTCGTAGGACAGGTGCAGTTCGCCGACGACGGGGTGTTGGAAGTGCTTGATTCCGGTACGGTGCAGCAGGACGTCGTGGGCGGCCCAGCGGACGCGGAACTCGTCGCTGCGGGTGGATAGCTCTCCGACCAGGTCGCTCAAGGCTCTGTCGTGGGGATCGCGGCCGGCTTCGGTGCGCAGCATGGCCACGGTGTCGTCGGCCGCGCGTGCCCAGTCGGTCCAGAACGTGCGGGCGTGCGGGTTGAAGAAGTTGAACCGGGCCAGGTTCGCCGGTCGGGCGGGGTCGGCGAACACCGGCGCATACAAGGCTTGGGCGAGCGGGTTCGCTGCGAGCACGTCCAGGCGGCCGTTCTCGACGAAGGCCGGCACCTCGGTCATGCCGTCCAGGATGCGTGCGAGGTTGGGCCGTATCTGTACCTGCCGGGCCGGTGGTCGGCGGCGTGCGGGGCCTGCGGCGCGGGCGAGATCTCCGAGGTGTTCGCGTTCGGCCTCGGTCAGGTGCAGGGCGCGGCTGAGCGCGTCCAGCACGCTTTCGGACACGCCGGTCAGGTTGCCGCGTTCGAGTTGCGCGTAGTACTCGACGCTGACTCCGGCCAGGTCGGCGACCTCACTGCGGCGCAGGCCCGGTACCCGGCGGTTGCGGCTGTAGTGGGCCAGCCCGGCCTGCTCGGGGCTGATCTTGGCCCGGCGGGAGCTGAGGAAGGCCTTGACCTCGTCGCGGTTGTCCACACTCCCAGGTTAAACGCACTTTCCAGGGCGTGTCCGGGGCGAGGGGTGGGCTGTTGGTACACCTTCCGGCAGCAACTTCCACGCCCTCGCGGCGCGGCGTTTCCTGGAGCACAGGCAACGACGAACAGGAGCTATCTGATGAAGCACATCTCTCTCGGCGGGTTGGACGTCTCGCGGATCGGGCTGGGCGCGATGACCATGGCCGGGACCTACACCAGCGGCGGCGGCCTAGACGACGCCGAGTCGATCCGCACGATCCACCGCGCGCTGGACCTGGGCGTCACGCACATCGACACCGCCGAGATCTACGGCCCGTTCCACAGCGAGGAACTGGTCGGCAAGGCCATCAAGGGATGGCGTGACCAGGTCGTTCTGGCCACGAAGTTCGGTCTGGTGTCCCACGCCGGCGGCGGACCCGGGGTCACCGACAGCAGCCCGGCCAACGTCCGGGCCGCGGTCGAAGGCTCCCTCACGCGCCTCGGCACCGACCACATCGACCTGTACTACCAGCACCGGGTCGACCCGAACACCCCGATCGAGGAGACCGTCGGAGCCCTGGCCGCGCTGATCGGCGAAGGCAAGGTGCGCCACATCGGTCTGTCCGAGGCGAGCCCCGACACGATCCGCCGCGCCCACGCCGTGCATCCGCTGACGGCGCTCCAGACCGAGTACTCGCTGTGGACCCGTGACCCCGAGGCCGAGCTGCTTCCGCTGCTGCGCCGCCTCGGGATCGGGTTCGTGCCCTACTCCCCGCTCGGCCACGGCTTCCTGACCGGGCAGATCCGCACGCCCGAGGACATCCCGGCGGACGACTGGCGAAAGACCAACCCGCGGTTCACCGGAGAGAACTTCCGGCGCAACCTGGCCATCGTCGACGAGGTCGCGGCGATCGCCGCCGAGGCCGACGCCACCCCGGCACAGATCGCGCTGGCCTGGCTGCTCGCCCAAGGCCAGGACATCGCACCGATCCCCGGCACCCGCCGGGTCGCGCGGGTCGAGGAGAACTGCGCCGCCGACGGCATCGAGTTGAACCAGAACCAGCTGAAGCGGCTCGGCAACCTGACACCGGCGGTAGGAGCGCGACACGACGACGCGAACATGGCCTCCATCGACCGCTGACCAAGCCCTCGACACGCGACAGGGCCCGCCGGACAGCCCCACGACGGCGACGGCACGACCGAGAGAAGGCACGATGCAGATCCGCGCCGTCTACCCGCAGACCGAACTGCGCGGAGACCCGAACGCGGTTCGCCTGATCGGGCGAGCGGTCGAGGACTTGGGCTTCGACCACCTGCTCTCCTACGACCACGTGCTCAGCGCCGTGCCCGCCGACCGGAGCCCTGCGCTCACCGGCCCGTACACCGAGCGCGACCCGCTGGTCATGTTCGCCCATCTGGCCGCCACCACCGAACGCATCGGGTTCGCCACCGGGGTCCTGGTCCTGGTCCCTGCCCCACCGCCAGACCGCGCCGGTGGCACAGCAGGCCGCCGCCGTCGACCTGCTCTCCGGCGGCAGACTGCGCCTGGGCGTGGGGATCGGCTGGAATCACGTCGAATACCAGGCCCTCGTGCGGGACTTCCGCACCCGCGGCGCGAGCCGCTGACACTCAGCTCACAACAACAGTGCCGCGGCATCGATATCGCTGCTCGCCTGCTCGGTCCGCTCTTGCTCGGCTTGATAGTGCTCACGATACGCAGCCAGGTCAAGCGTTAATAGTCTATGACTGACGGCGCGACCACCGGTTCTGCAGGAAGCCACAATTCACCATCATAAATCGCCGCAACCGGCTGTTGGCCGTGGTAGCTACGCCCGAGTTGCCGGGGCTGCCGGTTCCAACGCCCTGTCCCAACTGCTACTGCCAGGCATCAAGATCTCCGCCCAGACTGCCCGGGCAGACGCGCCTCCCAACACGCCCCATGTCTCCGAGACAGCCGCGACCAACGCTAAGCCCCGCCCGGCCTCGGCCTCGACGCCGAATTGGTCCAGGTCTTCGATGCACTCGATGAGCGGAACCGCGCACACGCGCGGCACGGACGATCCGCCTTCGTCGTCGACGCGGATCCGCCACCGGTCCACGAACTCCGCGAGGTGAACCGTGAACTGCCCGCCCCGGTCACCGCTAACGCTGTGCCGGATCGCGTTGCTGGCCAGCTCTGACGCCACCAGTTCGACAAGGTCGACGCCCTCGCGGTCTCCGAGCACTTTGTTGATGCACCCGCGGACCTCCGCAACGCATTCGGCGAGGCCGTCAAAACTCTTGGACCCGTACGTCACTGCGCACCGCCGCAAGGTGCGCCGGCGGCTCGCTCCAGGTCGCTCGTCGCATCCTCCAGGTGATGACTCACGGCCAATGCGGCCGCCTCGGGGCCGATCCCGCGCTCATGCATCGCCAAACAGAGAAGAGCGGCCCTTAAACCCTTGAGATGGCCTCCCCATGCGAGCCGTTCTTCTATGCCACTCGGGCACAGCGACTCCGGATCCGTCCCTATGACCGCAGCCAGGTAAACCAACGCGCCATAGCTCTCCGTGTAGCCCTCCTCCATCACCCGGTCGAGTGTCGAAGCCTTCACACGCTGGACCATGTGCCACCACCCGTGATCGTGATGTCCGAAGTTTGATGACAGCGTGACTGCGTCACGGCAACGCAGTGCTGGAGCATCACAGGCGCACCCGTCCCGAACTGCCTCACGGTGCCCGCTGAAGTCGCAATCATGGATCAAGTTCACCTCCGGAACATCCCGGGTGGACAGACCAGATCACAGACCAAATCGATACTCGACCTCTTACACTCGTGGTATGCGACCGACTACACGGAACGGCCTGCTTGAAGCAGCTCGCGCCGCGGCCGGTTGGACTCAGGAAGACGTGGCCGCGCGGGTACGAGAGATCCTTGAAGCTCAGACTGGCGAGATCCGGCACGGCTTTGATCAGCGGAAGATGTCGCGCCTGGAACGGGGTGAGACTCGGTGGCCGGCGAGGGATGAGCGAGATCTTGGTTTCTACTACCATGCGCCTGACTCAGTTGAGGCATTGCCTGTCACCATTGACGACGTGAACCGCCGAGAGCTCTTACGTCTGGCGACGCTGGTCGGCGCAGTTGCCATCAAGCATGATGCCGCCGTCACCGTTTGTGGCGCAGGTCCGCGAGATGCACCGAGACGCTCGGCCGCTGACCTGGGCGAGTGGCAGAGCACCAGTGCTCAGCTGTGGGCCGAGTACGCGTCAGCCCCCACGAAAGTCACGCTGTTACCCGCCGTCCGCAGGCATGTCGCAGATCTCGTCGACGGTCTGGACGCCTCCGCGACGTCGGCTCGCCGCGAGCCCGTGTACGAGTTGGCCAGCAACGCCTTTCAACTCGCGGGGGAAATCCTCTTCGACGCCAACGACTACGCCAACGCAGCAAACTGCTACGCAGTCGCCGCCAACGCCGCGCGGGAGGCAGGGCACTACGACCTGTGGGCATGCTCCATGGTCCGCCAAGCCTTCATCAGCCTGTACGAGCGAGAGTTCGCGGAGGCCGAGCCGCTTCTGAAACTGGCCTCGCAGATCGCTGCGCGGGGAGACTCGTCGTTGTCCACGCGCCAGTGGGCGGGATCAGTGCATGCGCAGGCCCTCGCCGGTCTGGGGGACGCTACCCAGTGTCTCCGAGCCCTGGACCTCGCGGAATCCGTCACCGACCTTCGCGGCGACATCCACACCGGTGGATGGCTGCGGTTCGACGGTTCGCGCCTCGCCGAGGAGCGCGGGGCCTGCCTGGTCGAGCTGGGCAAGCCGGTCGAAGCCGAAGTGGCACTGAGCGCCGCTCTCAATCAAGGTCTTTCCGACCGACGGCGAGTCGGCGTCCTCGTGGACCTGGCAAAGGTCGGAGCGCAGCTCCACGACCCAGAACGCGTAGCCACCTACGCATCAGCAGCGCTCGAAGTAGCCCAGCGCTCGCGGTCCGGAGTGAACGCACAACGCCTGCACTCCCTCGTGCCCTACCTGAATCAGGTGTCGGCGACCGCCGAGGTGAAGACGGTCCGGTCCTAGGCCGTGTCTTAGAACCCTGTCGCGTTGATCGTGCCGCACCGGGATGATCTCGGTGTGGCGCGAGGGGACTTGAGTGATGCGCAGTGGACGGTGCTGGAGCCGTTGTTGCCTGTCGCTGCAACAGGCCGACCTGCCCTGTTTCAGCGCAGGCTGATCGACGGAGTGCGGCATCGAGTGCGGACGGGTGCGCCCTGGCGTGACCTGCCCGAGGAGTACGGCCCTGGCAGACGGTGTATTCGCTGTTCCGGCGCTGGCAGCGCGAGGGCGTGTGGGCGATGTTGTTGACCAGGCTCCAGACCAGGGCCGACGCCGCCGGACGGATCATCTGGGACGTGTCGGTGGACTCCACGATCAGCCGGGCCCATCAGCACGCCGCCGGTGCCCGCCGCGACGGCGCAGCCCAGAAGGAGCCGCCCGGTGGGGTGGAGATCGAACCGGCCGACCATGGCCTGGGCCGCTCCCGCGGCGGCCTGACCAGCAAGATTCATCTGGCCTGTGAACACGGTCAGCGCCTGCTGTCTTTGGTCGTCACCGCTGGCCAGCGCGGCGACTCCCCGCAGTTCGTGCCGGTGCTGGAGGCGATCCGAGTGCCTCGTCCCGGTGCCGGCCGTCCCCGCTGCCGCCCGGACCGGGTGCGGGCTGACAAGGCATACTGCTCGAAGGCCAACCGCGTCTACCTGCGCAAGCGCGGCATCCGGGCCACGATCCCGGAGCGCCGCGACCAGATCGCCGGACGCAAACGTCGCGGCAGCACCGGCGATCGGCCGCCAGTATTCGATCGCGAGGACTACAAGCTGCGGCACGCCGTGGAGTGCGGGATCAACCGGCTCAAGCGGCACCGGGCCGTGGCGACCAGGTACGACAAACTCGCCGTCCGGTTCGCCGCCACCGTGACCATCGCCGCCCTCACCGACTGGCTGTGATCCCCGGTCGCGACCTGCAATGCTGGTCGCGACCGGATCACCTGGCCACTGGAAGGACGCCGATGCCCGCCTCGTACTACCGCGCGGACGCCGAGAACGGCGACGGCATCGACGATCCGTCCGAAGACGCGCTGTTCATGATGATCGGCGAGCTGAACCATGCCGACAACACGTTCGTCGTCATCCAGCCCGACGCCGACGACCCGGCCTGGTTCGCCTCGGTATCCCTGCTGGATGAAGACGGCTACGAGGTCGAGTTGCGCGACGTCCGCCACCGCGAACACGAGCTGACCGTCCAGGACGACATCGGCCGCATCGCCAAGGACATCACCATCTGGATGGCCGCTCGCAACGGCGCCAAGCCATCAGCCGACTTCTAAGACACGGCCTAGACCCGTTCGGGTGAACGTCGCGGGCACTTTGACGTCGCCGTTCGTGACCGGCGGCGCGAAGATGTAGACCGAGGCCCGAATCCCGGCCTTGATCCCATCTCTGGAGTACACCATGCCAACAATCCATCTCACCGAGACGACGACCGCGACCCCGGAACAGTTTCTGGCCGGCCTGACGGATTTCGGCCCCGGCCGCCAGGAACTCTTCGGCAACAGCTCCGACAAGTACTTGAAGGTGCACGAGACGGGCTCCACCTCCGCGGACGTCACCGAAGGCTCGAACGGTATCTGGGAACGGCTGAAGTACGACTGGTCCGACCCCCGCCACGTGACTATGACCACCATCGATTCCAACACCTGGGGCGACCGCTCAGGCCACACATACACGCTCACGCCACAAGCCGACGGGACGACCCAGCTGACGGTCGACGTGGTCCGCGAAGGCAAGAACTTGAAGGGCAAGGCACTGGGGCTGCTCGTGGGCAGTATCGGAAAGGGAGTTCTGAGGAAGGCACTGAAGAACACGATCAAAGCCGTCGAGGCCCGCAACCGCCCGCACGGCGACACCGCGTAGTCCGGTCCCCAATGCCGCCGCAGAGAACATCTGCCCCGTGATTCGCGACGCGCCGGTCGAGGCACGTCCCAGCCCAGACCGGGTCCGGGACGCGAGCCACAACGTCAACCCCGACGGGTTCGACTCGCAGTATCCGAAGTACCCGCGCGGCCGTCCATGCGTGTTAGGAGCTGTTCGGGGTTTGGATCATGTGGTTGAGGTGAGGTGCTTCAGCCACATGATCGAGCCTTTGAGGTGCAGTCCGGCGTCGTAGCTCGTCGGCGACTTGTCGTAGCGGGTGGCCAGGCCACGCCAGGTCTTGACCTTCTGGAAGCAGCGCTCGACGGTGTTGCGCTGTTTGTAGCGCTCCGCATCGAAGCCGACGGGCCGTCCGCCGGCCGATCCCTTCTTCTTCCGGTTCGCCTGCTGATCGGCTTTCTCGGGGATGACCGCCGTGATGTGCCGCCGCCGTAGGTAGGCGCGGTTGGCCTTGGAGGAGTAGGCCTTGTCGGCGGCCACCGCGGCAGGACGGGTGCGAGGCCGGCCGACCGGCCCTGGGATGCGGATCTTGTTCAGGACGGTCTGGAACTGGGGACAGTCCGCGGCCTGGCCGGGGGTGAGCACGAACGCCAGCGGCAGGCCGTTGGCATCGACCGCGGCGTGGACCTTGCTGCTCAGCCCGCCGCGGGACCGTCCGAGCCCGGCAGCCTTTGCCCGGGCCTTGCGACGTCGGCGTGTGGCGGCACGATCCTGATCCGACGGCGGGTCGGTGGTGTCCGCACCGGGTGTGGTCTGCGGTGCATCACCCGCAGCACCGGCGGCTGCTGGTCCAACGGAGCCCCTTTTTCCTCGGTCAATGCCTGTTCCAGCGCATCCAGAGTCTCCCCGGCGATAGCCAACCCGGCCGATTCCTGATGCGCCCGCACGACCGTGGAATCCACACTCACCAACTCCAGACCCACCAGCCCGCGCGACGCCGCCTCCGCGATCAGCGCCTCCATCAACCCCTGGAATACCCCGGACTTGGCCCAAGCATTGAACCGGGAGTAGAGCGTGGACCAGGGCCCGTAGCGTTCCGGCACGTCACGCCAGCCGGAGCCGGTGCGGAACCGCCACAGGACACCGTTGAACTGGTCCCGCACCCGCCGCGGCAGCGGCCCGGTAGCCGCCGCCGGCAGATGAGGCTCAATTAGCGCCCACTCGGCATCCGTCACATCGAAACGCGCCACACCCGAGTTCTACCAGCCCCGACCAGCCCGCCACCAAGCCCCACCTAGATCCGAACCCCGAACAGCTCCTAGCGCGCTCGGAAGCGAAGCGGGCTGGCAAACACAAAGGACTCCACCACCGAAATCCTCACCCAACACCTGACAGCGCGAACCCCGATAACCCACCAAGGCACGGCCGCGAATTTTGGCTCATCTGACCAGGCACGGAGAATACAACATGGTTCGAATACATGCGCTTCGCCAGTCTAGTTGAGTAGCTGTTCTTGTCGGACCTTTCGGATTCTCACGGGTTCTTCGTCGTCGTATCTTTCTACGAAAGATCGCCGAGAATCCGTCCGGCTGCCGCCCGCGAGGAGGCTGGGTGAGTTTGCCGTCGCGGGCGCTGCCGTCGGCGAGGAGATCGGCGAGCCGGGAAGCCCGTCGCGACGTTGTTCGGGCTTTACGCTGTGGTGATCTTTCCGTCCCATTCGCCGCCTGCCGGGACGGAGGCGTGCTGGTGGATCAGTTCCCAGCCGTTCCCACGCCGCTGGAAGCAGTCGGTCTGCCGGGCCATGACGTGCTTGGTGCCGCCGTTCTTGAGGACGATGTTCGTGCTCTGCACCGTGCAGACGATGCCCATGTCTCCGTCGACCTTCGCGTCCAGTTCGAGGATGTCGACCTTGCAGGACTCGAAGTTCGCGAAGGTGTCGTCGAACAGCTTGCGTGCCGGGGCGACGCCCCTGGAGGCGAACGGGGGGATGTCGAACCACAGCACGTCCGAGGCCCAGTGCCGGGTGCTCTGCGCGCCGGTCATCGAGTCCGCCATCTCGCGGACGATGGCGATGATGGCTTCTTTGTCTTGCTCCGTCGTCGTCATGGCTGTGTTCCCTTCGTCTCGCGGCCTGATTGGCCTGCACGGATGAGCTTGCGGCGTGCCGTCAGGGGAGTTGGAAGGCCCGGCCGGGTGACTAGATCTCCCCTGAGGGGAGATCTCCTGCCTGAGGCATGCCGTCGGTGCTGGTCGTCGGGGGTTTCTCCCCTGATGAGTCGGCCGCTTAGAGGGCGGCCAGGGTGCGGATGCGGTCGGTGAAGGCGCGTTGGGCGGCCCCGGACTGGGGTGCGAGGCGGTCCCAGCCGTGGGGGACGCCGGGGTGGACGTGCAGTTCGACCGGGACGCCGGCGGCGGCCAGGCGGGCCGCGTAGGCGATGTCTTCGTCGCGGAAGATGTCGAGGTCGCCGGTGTCGATGTAGGCCGGGGCCAGGCCGGCGTAGTCGGTCAGGCGGGCCGGTGCGGCGATCGGGGAGACGGCCGCGGTGCCGAGCGTGTCGCCGAGGACCGCGTTCCACGCGGTGTAGTTGTCGTCGTAGGTCCAGGTCAGAAAGGGCTGGCGGGCCGGGTCGGGTGTCTGGTTGCGGTCGTCGAGCATGGGATAGACCAGGATCTGGCGGGAGAGCGGGATATGACGGTCGCGCGCGAGAATGGCGGTCGCCGCGGCGGGCGCGCCGCCACCGCTGTCGCCCATCACCGCGATGCGTCCGGTGTCCACGGCCAGGTCGCGTGCATGGTCGATGAGCCAGGTCAGGCCGGCGAAGACGTCCTCGGCGAGCATGGTGCCATTCACTTCGGGGGCCAGGCGGTAGCCGACAGACAGGAACGGCACGCGGCTGTGGGCGACGTACCAGGACAGCAGGGTGTCGTAGGCGTTCAGGTCGCCCAGGATCATGCCGCCGCCGTGGGCGTAGAGCACGGCCGGGCCGGGGGCTGTGCTCTGGCCGGTGGTGTACCAGCGCAGCTCGATCCGGGCACCGTCGGGTGCGGTGGCGAAGTAGGTGGCGGTCGTGATCCCGCTGACCGGGGGGACGAGCGCCGCCATGGCAGCTTGGCCGAGGTTGCCAGCCTCGCGGATCGTCTTCCAGTCCCCGCGCTTGCGGGCCGGTGCGTCGGCGCCCTGGTCGGTGCGGCCGGCCAGGAGGGGGACGAGTTCGGGGTCGAGGGTGTAGTTCACGGGAGTGGTTCTCGCTTTCCAGGGGCGTCGAACGGGCCGGACGGCGTCATGGGCGCCGTGCGGCGCGGTGCGTGTCAGTACGGGGAGGGCTGATTGCGGATGACGGCGAGGCTGACGATCTTGCCGTCGCGCACGCTGAAGTAGTCCGACATGATCAGCTCGGCCGGCAGGTTGGTCTTGTCGTAGGTGCCGTCGTAGCGCGAGCGCACGATGGTCTGGCCGTAGTGCTCGACAACCTCGATCGGCTCCATCGTCACTCGGTCGCCGATCATCTCCTTCGCGGCCCAGGCCCGGATCGCGGCGATGCCGTTGATCTCACGGCGCGCGTCGTTGACGTAGGCGTCCGGGGCGAAGGTGGCGAGCATCCGGTCCAGGTCGAAGGCGTTGACTGCCGCGAGGTATTCGGCGACGACAGGCGGCAGCGCGGTGGTCGTGAATGCGGTCGTGAATGTGGTCATGGTCTCGGCTCCCTTCGGGTCGGCGGCTCGGTAGACCGCCTGAAACCAGCCTCGGACGTGCCCTGAGGAGAGGTGCAAGACCCGCGCGCGCCCGTGTATCTCCCCTCAGGGGAGGTGGCACAGTGACGGGTATGGACGCGACGCTGCCGATCGGTGACTTCGCCAGGGCTACGCACCTGAGCGTGAAGACGCTGCGCTACTACCACCGGGTGGGCCTGCTGGAGCCGGATGAGGTGGACCGGCACACGGGGCACCGGTACTACACCACCGCGCAGATCCCGATCGCGCAGATCATCCGCCGCTTCCGCGCTTTGGACATGCCGGTCGAGCAGATCGCCAAGGTGCTCGCCGCCCCGGACCTCGATGCGCGCAACGCGCTGCTGACCGCGCACCTGGACCAGATGGAGCAGGAACTCGTGCGCACGCAGACCGCGGTGGCTTCACTGCGCGACCTGCTGACCGGCGCGTCGGGCGGCGGCCGAGCCGAGATCGGGCGGCGGAGCGTTCCGTCCACACCGGCAGCGGCGATCACCGAAACGGTGGACGTCACCGAAGCGCTGACCTGGTACCAGGGCGCGCTCGGCGAGATCTACGCGACACTCGACGCCCAGGGCCTGACCGCCGACGCACCCGCAGGCGGGATCTACAGCACCGACCTGTTCACACACGAACGCGGATCGGCAACGATCTTCGTGCCCTGCGCCGGACCCGTACGTCCGATGGGCCGGGTTGACGTGCTGGTGGTACCACCTGCCGAGTTGGCGACGATCGTGCACCGCGGCACACACGCGAACATCGACCTGGCCTACGGAACCCTCGGCGCGTACGTCGCCGAGCACGCGCTGGCCGTGGACGGCCCGATCCGCGAGTACTACCCGGTCGGGCGCCGCGAGAGCGCGGAGGCGGCCGAATGGCGCACCGAGATCTGCTGGCCGATCTTCCACACCGGACCCTCCCCCGGCGAACCCGCGGCGCGCACGAACGGCGACGACGACCGGTCGAGGGACCGCCACTGATCACCAACCGGGCCAGGGACCGCCCCAAGAGGCGACCCGAGTGCCAGGACGAAGGCATAGGACGCCTGGCGCCCGGATGGCAGGTTGACGTGGATCCCGGTCGCCTCACGGCGCCAGAACAGCGGCTCGGGGAATCCGAGCAGGTCAACCGATGCCGGATCGGCTCCGGTCCACGGTACGGTCACCGCCTCCGGCAGCGCCTCGCCCTCGGTCACAAGCCGATGTCTGGGTACTGGGTTCCATCGATGGGCGGCCGGACGTAGCCGTAGGTGTCCTCCAATCCGAAGCGCGGACAGCTCCGAGCGGCGACTGTGCAGTGCGTAGCCCAGCACCAGCAGCACCCGGTCGCGCCTGCCGGCCAGCGTCGTCGGTTGCAGGTGCCCAGTAGCTTGTGCAGCACACTGATGGTGATCGGAAGGGTCTTCCGAGGCCCGTTCCCAGCTTGCGCGCGTTCGCTCCGGTACCCGCGTAGCGCCAGCCCGGGCGCCTTCGGCGTCCGGGGTGTCCTTGTGCCGGCGACGCACCAAGGTGACTCGAGGCGCCGGATCCCGCCCCCTCTGGGCTGACCATGACGTGAGTTGATTGCAGAACTCCTCGGTGGAGTTCGTCATGCTCGGGGCTTGGGCCTGCGAGATCACAGGTGGTCGGTGGTCTCGGCGCTCTTGTTTTGTGCTGTGATCACCTCGATGAGGTTGCCCTCCGGGTCGGTGACGTAGGCGAACGTGACCCCTGGTCTGGTCTGGGCGTGTGTCGGCCCGGTGATGACGTGCCCGCCGCGCGCGGTGACCGCCTCGAGCGTGGTGTCGAGGTCGTCCACGCGTAGTGCCCAGTGGAACCATCCCTGGGTTCGTGCGCCGTCGTACACGCTGGTGTGGTTTCTTGCCAGCGAGCCGGGGATCTCGGTGAGCTCGAGGCGTACGCCTTCGGTACCGGCCAGCAGGCTGATTCGTGAGACGCCGTCCGCCAGCGTGTGCGTGCCCGTGGACGTCATGCCGAAGACGCCGCAGTAGAACTCGCTGACGCGCTCGATCTCGCCGACGGACAGGCCGATGTGATCGTTGGTGGTCGCCATGTCAGTGGGCCGTGTAGCCGCCGTCGACCGGGATGACCGCGCCGGTGACGAAGCTCGAACGCGCGGAGCAGAGCCAGACGATGGCGTCGGCTATCTCCTGGGGCTGTCCTATGCGGCCGATCGGGTGTTGCGCGATGCGTGCCGCCATGACCTCGGGAGATCTGCCGGTCGCGACGAGCGGGGTCTCGACCAGGCCGGCCGCGACGGTGTTGACCCGGATGCCCATCGCGCCGTAGTCGAGCGCCGCGGTCTTCGTCAGGCCGGCCAGGCCGT
Source organism: Catenulispora rubra (assembly GCF_015356825.1). Classification (GTDB taxonomy): domain Bacteria; phylum Actinomycetota; class Actinomycetes; order Streptomycetales; family Catenulisporaceae; genus Catenulispora; species Catenulispora rubra. The sequence continues at coordinate 47,225 of NZ_JAACYW010000004.1, forward strand.
GCTTGGCCGCGACGTAGCCGGCGAAACCGGGAACTCCCACCAGGCTGGTGCCCGAGCCGACGTTCACGATCGCCCCTGACCCGCGGGGCGCCATGAGCGCGAGTTCGTATTTCATCGACAGGAACGATCCGCGCAGGTCGACGGCTATGATGCGGTCGAATTGGGCCGTGTCGTAGTCGGCCAGCGGCTGCAGCGTGTCGCCGCCGCTCACGCCGGCGCTGTTGACCGCGATGTCGAGTTGCCCGTCTTCCCCGCCCGCGGCGGCGCTCGCGCGGGCGATCGAGTTCTCGTCGCTCACGTCGCAGATCACCGTCTGGCCTTGCCCGCCTGTGGCGCGGATCGCCTCGAGCGTCTCGTCGAGGCTTCGCTGCGTGCGTCCGGCGACGGTCACGTAGGCGCCGAGCCGGGCCAGCGTCACGGCGGTGTCCTGTCCGATTCCGCTGCCGCCGCCGGTGACGAACGCCCGCAGGCCGTCGAAGCGATCGGCTGGTTCCTTGATCATTTCTCTCTCCTCGGTCGGGCTTATGCGCCTACGCCGGTCAGTTCGACTGACAGGTCCCACAGGCGACGGGCGTTGTCGGGGTCGACGGCGTAGTCCGCGACGCCGCGGCGCACGCCCGGGACGTGGGGTTCGGCTACCTGGCAGTCCTCGAAATACGCGCCCGTGATGCCCTCGACCAGGGGTGAAGCCGCGAGCAGGGTCGAGGTTGCGGCGCCCTGTTCGATGCTCTTCTCCGTCACGCCGGTCTTACCGGTCGGATCGAAGGAGGTGGGCGGCGTCTCGATGTGCCGGCCGAGGTTGGTCCCCCAGATGCGTCCGGGGTTGAGCGCGTTCACCGCGATGCCGTCCGCTGCCCAGCGCTTGGCGGCCTCGACGGCGAACAGCACGTTCGCCGTCTTCGACTGCGCGTAGGCCAGCCACGGCTCGTAGGGCTCCTTGGTGAAGTCCGGGTCCTCGAAGCGGACCGGGCCGTTGACGTGTCCGACCGAGCTGACCACGACCACCCGGGCGTCGCCGGCGGCGGCGAGTGCGTCGTGCAGGCGCACCGCGAGCGCGAAGTGGCCGAGGTGGTTCGTTGCGAACTGCAGCTCCCTGCCCTCCGGGGTGCGCTGCTCCGGAGTGGCCATGATCCCGGCGTTGTTGACCAGGATGTGCAGCGGCCCTGACCAGCTCTGGGCGAACCGCGCGATCGAGGCGGGGTCGGCCAGGTCCAGCTGCGCCCCGTGCACCTGCGGGTTCCCCGTCTCCGCGGCGATCTCGCGGGCGACGGTGTCCGCGGCGTCCAGCCTGCGCGCGGCGAGCGTCACTTCGGCGCCGGCCGACGCCAGCGCACGGGCGGTCTCGCGCCCCAACCCGCCGGCCGCACCCGTCACGATCGCTCGGCGGCCGGTGAGGTCCACGCCGGCGATGACCTCGGCGGCTGTCGACTGAGGGCCGAAGGGGATCTCGTTCATGATCGTTCCTCTCTGAACGCACTCCCGCTCCGGGCGGGGGCTGCGCTGGGATCTTCCGCTACCATGCGTAACCGGAGTAGGCTCCGCTTAAGCGAGCATAAGCGGAGCCGGCTCCGGATGCAAGGAGGGATCGGATGTCCAGGTCACTGCGTGCCGACGCGCAGGCCAACCACGACCGGCTGCTGGAAGTCGCTGCGCGAACCCTCGCGCAGAAAGGGCCGGACGCATCGCTCAAGGCGATCGCCGCCGAAGCCGGCGTGGGGATCGGCACCCTCTACCGCCGGTTCCCGACACGCGAAGACCTCATCGAGGCCATCTACCGCAACGAAACCGCCCGGCTCAGCGAGTCGGCTGCCGAACTGCTCCAAACCAGCGCCCCGATCCCCGCTCTGCGCGCTTGGATGGAGGCATTCGTCGACTACATGCAGACCAAGCAGGGCATGGCGGACGCCCTGCCCGCGATCCTCGCGACCCGGGAAGGCCTTCGACTGCACAGCCGCGAAGCGCTCGGCAACGCGGTCGCCATGCTCCTGGCCGCCGGGATCGACGCCGGGGAACTGCGCGAAGACGCCTCAACCAATGACGTACTCATGGCGCTGGGCGGTATCACCCTCATCAGCGGCCACGAGCACCAGCGCGACCTCGCCTCCCGCCTCGTCTCCCTACTCTTGGACAGCCTCTCCACCCGAGCCGTCGACGCACGAAAATCCACTGCACAGGACTGATCGCAGCGGGCCAGGCCGACGTCGCATGAACCTGTCCGCGGTCCTGCGCGAACTGTACGAACACGGCCCGCAGACCGTCACCGACTGCTCACCCGCGCCCGCCTCCGCGCCGGCGCACTGCAGCTGAACCAGGAGCCGCTGCGCCTCGACCAGCTGGTCGAGGCCGTCGTCGCCGACACCCCGGCCGACGGGCACACGGTGAGCGTCGAGGTGGAGGCGACCACCGTCGTCGCCGACGCCGCTCTGGTACGCCGCGCTGTGGCCAACTTGCTGGGAAACGCGCCGGTTCACGGCCACACACGCGACGAGCCGGCCGACATCCAGATCACCGTCGGCGCGGATGGGACCGTCGTGGTGGACGACGCCGGCCCCGGCATCCCGCCCGAAGCTGTGGAATCGCTGTTCGAGCGCTTCCACAGCGGTGCTGGTTCCAGCGGTCTCGGGCTGTCCATCGCTGCTTGGGTGGCACACGCCCACGGCGGTTCACTGAATGTCACCACCAGTACCCGTGGCGGAGCCCGATTCAGCCTGCGCATCCCACCTCACAAGCGACCGTGACGGATTCATAGCTGGTCTCGATGCTGAAGGATTCGAACGACAGCCCGCATGGCACGGCTGGATGAAGACCGCCTCACCGAATCCTCATGCCACCTGAATGAGACTCCCATCCGTGGCGAAATCGGATGGGAAGCAGAGGCTGATGGCAGGGACTCGGGATCGCTATATCGACACGATTCGCGCGCTCGCCATCGTGCGAGTGATCGTCTACCACGCGCTGGGCGTCGGATGGCTGACGATCCTCTTTCCGTCGATGGGCATCATGTTCGCCCTCGCCGGGTCTCTGATGGCCGCGTCGATGACGAAGTCCGGATCCGCGGTGCGGACCGTCGGCCACCGGCTGCGCAGGCTGCTGCTTCCGCTGTGGGCACTGGGCGCGGTGGCCTTCTTGGTCATGCTGTTCCACGGCTGGCCCGCGGACGACGCGACGCAGCCGACCGACCCCAAGATGCTGTTCTGGATCCTGCCGCTGAACGCCCCGCCGTCCAGCGAGTGGGGCGACTTCTTCAACGGGGTCTTGTGGTACATCAGTACCTATCTGTGGTTCGTGTTGCTGACGCCGCTGCTGCTGCCGCTGTTCCGCCGCTTCTCGGTGCTCATGCTGGGTCTGCCGTTCCTGATGCTGTACGTGCTGGATCACCATTCGTTCGGTCTGGGCGACATGGTCCTGAACCCGGCCCGGGACTTCTGCACCTATTTGGCCTGCTGGCTGCTGGGATTCGCCCATCACGACGGAATGTTGCTGCGGCTGAAGTGGAGGGTGGTGGTGCCGCTCGTCCTGGCCGCCGCCGCGATCGGCGGCTGGCTGACCTGGATCGGGCGGGAGTCCTCCAACTTCGACCTGACCACGGACGCGATGCCGAACGCGTTCTGGTCCTTCGCATTCGTCCTGCTCCTGTTGCGGTTCCGGCCGAGCATGGCCTGGCTGGCCCGGGTGCCGTGGCTGGAGCGGCTGATCGACCTGCTCAACGCCCGGGCGGTGACCATCTATCTCTGGCACAACCCCGGCATCTCTGCCGTCGGCGTGGTGCTCGCGCGATTCGGGCTTGAGGCCGAAGACACGGTCAAAGGAGCGGTCCTGTTGGTGCTCGGGACGTTCCTGTGGACCTTCTTGGCCACGCTGGTCTTCGGCTGGGTCGAGGACATCGCAGCCCGTCGGCGGCCGAGCCTCCTGCCGAGGAGCCGCCGACGAAGCGCAGCTGTCGACCCGCCGACGGTGCGATCTCCAGCCGCGGCGGCACCCTGAGGCGTTCCCGCCACGCTGCCTCATCAAAACCTCAGAGTCCCTCAGCCACTCTGGCGGCCATGACCACCTTGACAGTCACGACGGTTTCGCGGGCCAAGGACGACGGGCCCCCAGGGCTGACGCTGGCCGACCTCTACGAACGACACCGCCTGCCCTTGACCCACCTGGCGATCGCGCTGCTCGGCGACCGGGGCGACGCCGAGGACGCGGTGCACGACGTGTTCGTGAGGCTGTGGCACAGCCACCGCGGCCGGACCGACATGTTGGAGAGCCCGCTGTCCTACCTGCGGACGGCGGTGGTCAACAACGCCCGGTCGATCATGCGACGCCGCAAGATGGCCCGCGACCATCCTCCCTTCTTCCTTCCCCCTGCGGAATCAGCTGAGGAAGAAGCGCTGCCTCGCGTGCATCGGGAAGTGCTAATAGCCGTGAAGGAGCTCCCAGAGCGTCAACGCGAAGTTTTGGTGCTGCGCTACTGGGCTGACATGTCCGAGGCGGATATCGCTGCGACGACGGGGATCAGCCGCGGCACGGTGAAGTCCACGTCCAGCCGTGGGCTGCGTTCCGTCGCGCGGACACTCCGAGAGCGAGGCCAGCTGTGAAGCGGATGTGGGCCGCCAGGGCGGCCGGCGCGATGCCCGGGCCCGCCGATGCCCGTTCACGAGCACAGCGTCGCAGGGGATTGGCACCGACTGTGTTGGAGGTATCTGACCGTGAACGAAGCGCCGCGCGCGCGGACGACCCAGGCGGCGATGGCCAGGCCGAGGCGGCTGGAGCCGACTTGGAAGCGCGCGAACAGGGACATCGCCTCGGACGGGACGCTGAGTCCGGCGTCGTCGACCACGATGGTGTCGTTCGCGGCGGCCGTGACCCCGACGTCGCCGACCGGCCCGGGGTGTAGGCGACCACGGTGTCGACGAGTCCGTCGAGCCGTAGCAGCTGGTGAGAATTCACGCAGCGGAAAGCGTGTCCCGCAGCATCGCAGCCGACACCGCGACGGCTTCGACTCGCGCGGTCCGCTCGGCCTCGGCCGGGTCGTTGCCGATGAACAGCGGGGCGAACCAGACCCGCCGAGGCCGAACGGATGCGATGATGACGCGCAGCGTTTTCGTTTACGGAAGTCGCCACACCTGCGCGAGGGTTCCGTTGCAGGTGTAGATCTGCAACTGCGTGCCGTCGGTCGTGGTCGCGCCGGGGTCGTCGAGGCACTTACCCAGCGCCCGGATCGTGCCGTCCGACTCCAGCGACCACACCTGCGCGGCTGTGCCGTTGCAGCTGTAGAGGTCAACCGCATCGAAGTCCTGCGACTGCCCGTTCAGCACGTCGAGACACTTTCCGGCGATGCCGGAGGCCGCCGGGCCGGTGGGGCCTGCGCCGAAGCCGCCCGAGGGCAGCGTGAACCACTGCGGCCGGTTGTTGGCGCAGGTGTCGATATCCAGTGTGCTTCCGGGAGCGGCGGTGCCCGAGGTGACGTTGAGCGGGGATCTTCGGTTCCTGTGTCGTCACGACGGCTCTCCTGTTGGTGCTGACGGGCGGGTTCCGCTGGCGCCGGTGTAGAACTCGTTGCCCTCGGCGTCGACAACCTCTTGATTAGACCAGTCTGTCTAATTCGTGTTGCAGGCAAGGACTCACTCCTCGCCGTGTGAAATACCAGCTCAAGAATAGGTCACCAGCCTCGATTTGACGAGACAGGATCGGACTGTTTAGGTAGGCAACAGAGCAGACAGACCAGTCTAATCAATCAACAGGAGGCGTGATCATGTCTGATCCGCGCACCGCCCTCGTGACCGGCGCGACGTCCGGTATCGGCCGGGCCGCAGCGCTGAAGCTCGCCCGGGACGGGTTCAAAGTCCTGGTCCACGGGCGGGACGCCGAACGCGCAGCCGCGGTGGTCAAGGAGATCGAGAGCGCCGGCGGCAGCGCCGAGTTCCTGCCCGCCGACCTCACCGACGTTCACGCCATCGCCGGACTGGCGTCCGCGGCCGGGCACGTCGACGTCCTGGTCAACAACGCCGGTTTCTCCTGGTTCGGCCCCACCCCCGACCTGGACCCCGACCGATACGACCAGCTGTTCGCCGCCAACGTCCGCAGCGCGTACTACCTCACCGCCGCGATCGCGCCGAAGATGGCCGAGCGCGGCCGGGGAAGCATCATCAACCTCGGCAGCATGGTCGGGCAGATCGGTCTGGCCGGGAGCGCTGCCTACAGCGCCACCAAGGCCGCGCTGGCCGCGCTGACCCGGTCCTGGGCCGCCGAGTACAGCCCGCGCGGCGTGCGCGTCAACACCATCGCCCCCGGGCCGGCCTACACCGGCGGCGCTGCGGAAGACCGGATCGCGACCCTCGGGAAGACCACGCTCCTGTCCCGTGCGGCGCAGGCCGAGGAGATCGCGGACGCCATCGCCTTCCTGGCCTCACCAGCCGCCGGCTACATCACCGGCGCCGTCATCCCCGTCGACGGCGGACGAACCGCCATCTGACTCCGCACAGCCACACAACCCACCGACAACCGGAGCACAAAACATGGACCAGCCTGTCGTTCTGATCACCGGGGCGCTCACCGGCATCGGCCGCGCAGCCGCCGTCGCCTTCGCCAAGAAGGGAGCGAACGTGGTCGTCACCGGACGGCGCGACGAAGCCGGAAGTGAGCTCGTCGAAGAGCTGCGCGCCTTCGGCGCGCAGGCCGAGTTCGTCAACGCCGACGTTCGCAACGAGGACGACGTGCGCGCCATGGTCGACCGGACCGTCGCGCGATTCGGACGTCTGGACGTGGCCGTCAACAACGCCGGCACCGAAGGCCAGCCCGGCCCGATCACCGATCAAAGCGCGGAGACCTTCAACGCGACGTTCGACACGAACGTCCTGGGCGTCGTCCTGAGCATGAAGCACCAGGTTCGCGCCATGCAGGAAAAGGGCAGCGGCAGCATCGTCAACATCTCCTCGACCTACGGGCACGAGGGCGCGGCGGGCGCCTCGGTCTACGTCGGCAGCAAGCACGCCGTCGAAGGCATCACCAAGTCGGTGGCGCTGGAGGTCGCGAAGGACGGAATCCGGGTCAACGCGGTAGCTCCCGGCCCCACGGACACCGGCATGCTGACCCGCTTCACCGGCACTCCGGAGAACAAAGCGGTCCTGGCGGCGGAAACAGCGATGGGGCGCCTGGGCCTGTCCGAAGAACTCGCCGACGCGATCGTGTTCATCACCTCGGCCGAGGCCTCTTACATCACCGGCCACGTCCTCAACGTCGACGGCGGCATGACCACCAACTGACCGTTGCCAGAACCGGCGCACAGCACCTGGATCACGTGCACGCGCCCCCTACCAGCCGAGCGAGCCACCCAACACGGAGACGTGCCACCATGAGCGACCACACCCACGACACCGTTCCCACCCAGTTCGTCGAGGCCGGAGGCATCCGCTTCGCCTACCGCCGCTTCGGCGACCCGGCCGCCGGCCGGACCCCGATCGTGTTCTTCCAGCACTTCATCGGCAACCTCGACGACCACGACCCAGCCATCGGCGACGGGTTCGCCACCGACCGCGAGGTCATCCTGTTCAACAACACCGGAGTCGCCTCCACCAGCGGCGAAGTCCCGGACACCATCGAGCAGATGGCCACCGACGCCGCGGCCTTCATCGACGCCCTCGGCCTGACGACCGTGGACCTGGTCGGCCACTCCATGGGCGGCCTGGTCGCGCAGCAAGTCGCCATCCAGCGGCCCGACCTGGCCCGCAAGCTCGTCCTGGTCGGTACCGGCCCGCGCGGGGGCGTCGGCATCGGCGAGACACCGCCGGAGATCGGCGCGCTGTTCAGCGTCAAGCTGCCCAGGCAGGAAGACATGTGGCTGCCGATCCTGTTCTCCCCGACCGAGACCAGCCAGAAGCTGGGCCGGGAGTACGTCGAGCGGATCGTGGCCCGCAAGGACCGCGACGCCTCCCCCTTCGGCGAGCAGGTCTACGCCGGCCAGGGCACCGCCATCCACACCTACGGCGCAGCCAAGGACCCCGCATACGCGAACCTGAAGAACATCAAGATCCCGGTCCTGGTCGTCAACGGCACCGACGACATCATCATCGCGACGATCAACTCCTACATCCTCCAGCAGTTCCTGCCGGACGCCGAGCTGATCCTCTACCCCGACGCGAACCACGGGGCCCACTTCCAGTACCCGCAGCGGTTCGTCACCCACACCAAGCTGTTCCTCGACCGCTAGGAGACGCGCCAGCCAGACAACGGGGCCTGCAGGGCGAAGGCGGTCACCGGAGCACGGTGGCCGCCTTCTGGCACGTCGACCGGGAAGACTGTCCTGTCTAGCCTTGTTAGTGCGGGTAGAAGTCGAACGGGACCCCGAATGGGGCAGTAGACTGTACCGACAGTCTGAAAGAAGGAAACCCCGATGCCCGCCAAGGTCAACACGGTCAACAGCCAGAAACCATCCGTACGTGAACGCCTGCTGGCCGCCGCCGACGAACTGTTCTACAGCGAAGGCATCCAGACCGTCGGCATCGACCGCGTCGTCCAGAAGGCCGGCGTCGCCAAAGCCTCGCTCTACAACGTGTTCGGCAGCAAAGACGAACTGGTGCAGGCCTACCTGGACGCCCGCACGGACCGGACCCGCCAGGGCGTCGAGCGCACCCTGACCCGCTTCCGCACACCCCGCGAGCGCCTGTTGGGCGTCTTCGACGCCCAAGGCCAGATCTTCACCGAACCCGACTTCAACGGCTGCGCACACATCACGGCCAGCGCCGAGGCGGTACCCGGCGGCCCGGTCGAATGCGCCACAGACCGATACCGCAAGTGGGTCAGGACGCTGTTCACGGACCTGGCGCGGGAAGCCGGCGTCACCGACTACGAAGAGCTCGCGCGGCAGCTACACCTCCTGTACGACGGCGCGGGGGTCTCAGCCCGCATGGACCGGGACCCTTCGGCGGCCACGACCGCCCGAGCGGCGGCTGCCGCGCTGTTCGACGCGGCGGTCAAGAATCACAGCGAAGCCGGCACCAAGTAAAAGCCCGGTGACGCCCGAAGCTGTTGGCGTGCTGGTCAGTGATGCGACAGCTACACACCGAGCAGCAAGCCCTCCACCTGGACGATCCGGCGGCCATCAGCCCAACTGCGCAGCTGCGGCCAGTACGCTCCGTTCAAGCCTTGACGATTCATCAGGAGCATGGGCCAGGATCGCACTAGGTTCCAATGAGGATCGGTTGCGGGCCGGGAAGTAGATTCTTGGGCTCATCGCGGATGGGCCGGACGGTTTCGACACCCCGGCTGGCGGAGTCGGGCAGGGCCGGTTGAGATAGCACTTGCCGGCATGGACCGGGCCGGTGTTACAAGCCTGAAGCCAGAACCAGATGACCGGCAGCGCCGGCGTGACCGTCCCGGACCGCACGGGCCCGGCCGCCGCTCCCGCACCGTCGGAGCTCCGCGCCAAGATCGTGAAAGCTGACGCGATGCCGGCGAGGTCCTCGTCGGCATCGATGGTTTCAAAGCCGGCCGTCTGGCCGCCGAGACCACCAAGGTCCTCACCGACGAGCCTGCCTTCGCCTCCGACGTCATCATCACCACGGGCTGCGGCGACATGTCAGCCCTGTCCTGCCCGGCAAACGCTACCGGGGCTGGACAGTCCCGGCCCCGAAGGCCAGGACATCGTTGGGGTCCGCCAAATTCTGCGACGAGATCGAATTCCTGGTCATCGAGCTTGGATCCCGTGACCAGCGAAGCAAAGACCGCCACGAATTCAGCCGCTGCCAAACTCGGCATCACGAGCCTGTATCTCGGCCGCGCCGACCTGGGCACCCCGTGCCAGGGCACTGGGAAGTGGAAGTCCGACATCGGATCCGCTGCGCCTCGTACCAAAACGACGCCACAAGCCCTGCACAGGTACTGGACCACACCTCACGGAGGGCCTGCGAAACCTCGCGACCGGCACGCTCCGCTTCGCAGGACGCCGCGACACTGCCGAAGCCAGATGCCGCCCCGGACGCCCCTTCAGAGCCCAAAGCCTCGACTCACGATGTCGGCGTAGTCGCGCCCGAGGGGCGTTTCGATAGCTTCACCGATCGCCTCCATGTATCCATTGAATGGAAACAACTCAGTCGTGGTGGACATCGCTCAGTATCGTCCGTAGCACCGATCCTGATGTAAGTAATAGCGCTGAATTCACACACGGGATCGACTGGCTGTGCCGATAGCGGTATAGCGGTGAATGCCTCGAGGAGGGTACACAAACAGTGTTCATGAGGATGAGGAAGAAGGCTGCCGCCACAACGTTCGCAGGCGCTGTCGCGGCGGCGGCGATCCTGGTTGGCGCACCCGCCGGCCACGCCGCCCCAGCGTCGATGCAGTCCGTGACGCAAGGCCCGGCGGGTGCATCGTTCTGGGTAGATGTGCCCTATACGGTGCCCGCCACTGCCAAGGCGGGAGACATCCTGTGGGTACAGCAGCGTTCTGACGCGCCGACGGGGGCCAGCGGCTGGAACGTCATTTATGTATCGCAGATTCAGCCGGGTGTGATGTCGTATGTCTCCGGCGAAGTGTTCGTGCCGAACGCCCAGAATTCGCAGGCGCGCAACGTGGTGCTGTGGAACCACCCCACCGCTGGGATGACTGACGACTGCGCGCCGTCTCGCGAGACCCTCGGCGACGAAAACGGCAACAACGCGGTGCCCGCGGTCCAGGATCTGATCAACGCGGGCGATCTGGTCGTTGCCAGCGACTACCCGGGGCTGGGCCTTTACGGGCCCGCGTACTACATGACGGGTGACCCGAACGCGCGGGCGTCGCTCGATCTGATCCGCGCGGTGCGGAGTGTGCCTGCCCTGAGCGCGTCGGCCAACTTCGTTCAGTACGGCTGGTCCCAGGGCGGCCAGACGTCCGAGCACCTGGACGCCCTGGCCAAGAGCTACGCTCCCGAGCTGCACCCTGTTGCCACGGCGCTGATCGCTCCGGCCACCCGGATCAAGGCGCTCACCCAGATCTCCATGCCGCTGCCCGGCCCGGACGGCTACATGCTCATGACGCTGCGCGGCATCCAGGCCGCCTACCCGCAGCTGAAGTTCAGCGACTTCCTGACACCGGCGGCCATGGAGGAGATGCCGCTGATCGCCGACGGCTGCTACGACCCCTGGGGCGCCACCGCGATGGCGAACTGGCACCAGCCGGGCGCGATGGCTCCCGGAAGCCCGTGGTCGAACGCGATGACCGCGATCGACAACTTCCAGCCCGGCGGGACGATGCCGTACACGATCTTCCAGGGTTCTGACGACACCACGGTCCCGCCGTCGCTGACGCAGGCCGAGCGGACAGTTCTATGCAAGGCCGGATCGCCGGTCCAGTACAACGAAATGGCCGGGAAGGACCACACCACGATCGTCCCGGTCGCCGCCGCCGCGCTGCCGCAGTGGATCGCCGACCGGTTCGCTGGCAAGCCGGCGCCGAGCAACTGCCCGGCATAACGCCCGACTGACACCAGTGTCGCCTGTCTGACGCCGACCTTCTTCGGCGTCAGACAGGCGACAGCCCTGTTCATCGGTGCCAGAAATAGCCCCCTGCGATATCGTTCAGACGATGCGACCGACTCGCGGTGAATCGCCGCCGAGAATTCGCGAGATTCCGCGACCCGCCGCCCGCACGGCAGGAATCAAGCTGCGAGCGGCCGGTTCATGGGGAACCAGAATCGACAATGCGGCGACGACACGGCCGCCGGCAGCGCACACGGGAACCGCAATACCGGTGGCGCATTCGTCGACGTATCCGGGGCAGTAGGCGACTTCCGTTTGCCGGATCTCGCTCAGGGTGCTGCGCAACACGGCCGGATCGGTGACGGTGAGGCGCGTCAGCGCGACCAGCGGGCGGGCCAGCACCATTTCCTGACAAGCCACAGAGCTGTGGGCGAGCAGCACCAAGCCGCCGGAGGTGGCGTGCAGCGGCAGCCGCGCCCCGACCCGCGCGCGATTGTGGACGGCGCGCGGTGCGGACAGCCGCCCTATATAGAGCACCTCGCTGTCCTGGAGAACGCCCAACTGCACGTGGTGTCCCACTGCGGCGTGCAGGTCCACCATGAAGGGCATGGCCGCTTCCTGCAGGCCGAGGGTCGGCGCGGCACGAGAGGTCAGCTCCCACATGCGTACTCCCACGCAGATCCGGCGCTTCGAGTCGCGACGCAGCCAGCCGTATTCGATGAGCTCGTTGACCAGGCGGGAGGCAGTGGCGAGTGGCAGGTCGCTGCGACGGGCCAGTTCGGAGAGGGTGATGGCGCGAAGGTCGGGGCCGAACACCTCATAGATGCGGACTACGCGGGACAGCAAGGACTCGCCGCTGGTGGATCTGGCCATCACGACTACCATTTCCGATTACCGGCTTCGCCGATATCAACGCGTATATGTACCACCTGGAGTTTCGCAGGAACGATGCGCAGTGGCCTCAGAGCCGGGTTCGGAAGCTGAGGCCGCCACCGAGGCCCTGCGGGCATGCGGTGGGCGGCGGTGCTATCAGCGTCTGAGGGTCGATTCACCCGTTGTGCCGGTAGAGCGCGCGAGCGACGCAAGCCGGCTTGTCCGAGCCTTCGCACTCGACGGTGAAGGCGAGCGCCATCTGCACGCCGCTGGCGACGTCCTCCACGCTTTCGACGCGTCCCAGAAGGCGGATCTTGCTGCCGACCTTGACCGGGCTCGGGAAGCGGACCTTGTCGAGTCCGTAGTTGACGCTCATCGTCACGCCCCGTACGTGGAGCAACTCGTTGAAGAGCGGGATCAGCAGGGAGAGGGTGAGGTATCCGTGGGCGATGGTGCCGCCGAAGGGTCCTTCGGCCGCGCGCACCGGATCCACGTGGATCCACTGACGGTCTTCGGCCGCCTCGGCGAACAGATCCACGCGGTCCTGGGTGACGGGGAACCAGTCGCTCGCACCGAGGTCGGTTCCTGCCAGGGCCCTGATCTCGTCGAGGCCGGTCGCGGTCACTGCCATGAGTATGTGTTTCCTCTCGTGTCTTTCTGCCAGAACGAATCAGGAGCCGCCGTATCGCTTCCGGAGTTCGGCCTTGAGCGTCTTGCCCGCGCCGCTGCGCGGCAGGAAATCGGTGAAGACGACGCCTTTCGGCACCTTGTATTTCGCCAGGCGGGCTGCGGCGAACTCCAGCAGTTCGCGGGCCAGATCCGTCCTGGCCGCGTCGTCCTGTGTCTGGTGCGCGGAACGCACCACTACGACTGCACGGCCCACCTCTCCCCAGCGCGCGTCCGGAACGCCGATCACGGCGCACTCCGACACCGCCGGGTGTGCGAGCAGGGCCTCCTCCACCTCCGCCGGGGAGATGTTCTCGCCGCCGGAGATGATCAGGTCCTTCAACCGGTCGACGATCCGTATGTAGCCGTCGGCGTCGGCGGTGGCCAGGTCTCCGGTCCGCAACCATCCGTCGACCAGTGTTTGGTCCGTCTCCTGGGGACACCGCCAGTAGCCGGGCATGACGTTCGGCCCCTCGACACGCAGCTCCCCCACCTCTCCGACTCCGGCCGGCGCTTCGCCGGCGCCATCAAGTCCGGTTCGGACAAGACGCACATCGGTGAAGAACATCGGCACCCCTGCGCTGCCGGCCTTACTCACCGCGTGCTCGGCGTCCAACAGCAGCGTGCCCGGGGACGCCTCGGTCAGGCCGTAGCCCTGGACGAAGCTGAGGCCGAGCGCGAGATAGCGCTCGATGAGCGGGCGCGGCACGGGCGCTCCCCCGCACATCAGGGTACGGATGCTGCTGAGATCGGCCTCGGCGAAAGCCGGCGTGTCCGCGAGCCGCTGGAACATCGCGGGCACCCCGAACAGCAGCGTGACCTGGTGCCGCGCGACCAGCTCGATCGTGCGCACCTCGTCGAAGGCTTCCTCCAACACCACGGTGCCGCCCTTGACCAGGGTCGGAAGGCAGGTCATGCCGAGCGCGGCGGTATGGAACAGCGGCGCGCTGACGAGCGTTACTTCGTCGTGCGCGAGATCGGTGTCGACGATCACGTTGATCGCGTTCCACGTGAGGTTGCCGTGGGTGAGCACCACGCCCTTGGGGCGGCCGGTCGTGCCGGATGTGTAGAGAATCATGCAGGGGTCGTCCAGCGTCACCGGCAGGTCAGGCAGTTGCGGCGCGGAATCGTCGGCCGCGGTGGTGAGCGCCGAGAGCAGCGTGATCGCGACACCGGACTCGGCGATCGCGGCCTGCGCCGAATCGCCGTAGCCGTCTGTGTGCACCACCAACGTGCTTTCGCTGTCGGTCAGGCAGTAGCCGAGCTCCGCTGCGGTCAGCCGGGTGTTGAGCGGTACGAACACCGCGCCGAGCATCCCTGCCGCGAACAGCGTCTCCAGATACGCGGGGTGGTTCGGGCCGAGGTACGCCACGCGGTCGCCGGCCCGCAGACCCGCTTCGCGCAGCCGATGGGCTGCTGCCAGTGTGCGGTCGTGCAGTTCACGGTAGCTGTACTGCCGGTCCTGATGGATGACGGCTGTCGCCTGCGGGCACTTGCGCGCACGTCGTGCGGTCCACGAACCGAGGCCTTCGTTGCGCATCGTCGATGGCTCCTTGTCAGAACCCCAGCAGCCGGGCGGCGTTGTCCTTGAGGATCTTCGGACGTACCTCGTCCTTGATCGGCAGCTTGTCGAAGTCGGCGAGCCACCGTTCCGGGGTGAGCAGCGGGTAGTCGGTACCGAACAGGACCTTGTCCTTCAGCAGGGTGTTGGCGTACTGCACCAACTGCGGCGGGAAGTATTTGGGCGACCAGCCGGAAAGGTCGATGTAGACCTGCGGCTTGTGCGTCGCGACCGCCAGTGCCTCGTCCTGCCAGGGGAACGAGGGATGGGCCAGGATGATCGGCATCGCGGGGAAGTCCGCGGCGACGTCGTCGACGTGCATCGGGTTGGAGTACTTCAGCCGGATCCCGCCGCCGCCCGGCGCCCCGGCGCCTATACCGGTCTGCCCGGTGTGGAACACGGCGATCGCGCCGGCGTCCTCGATCGCCTCGTAGAGCGGATAGGCCGTACGGTCGTTCGGGAAGAAGGCCTGCAGATTCGGATGGAACTTGAAGCCGCGCACCCCGTACTCTTCGACGAGCCGACGCACCTGACGGACTCCAGATCGGCCCTTCGCCGGATCGATCGAGGCGAACGGGATGATCACGTCCGGATAGCGGTGCGCAGCCTCGGCGATCTCCTCGTTCGGTACGGCCGGGACTCCGGTGGCCGCCTCCGCGTCCACGGTGAAAACGATCGCGGCCATGCGCAGGTCGCGGTAGTAGGCGCCGATCTCGTCGAGCGTCGGCTTACGTCTGCCGTCAGCGACCTTGAAGTACTCCGAGGAGGCCGATTCGAGCTCGGCTGACAGGGAACCTGCTCCGGACGCCGATACTTCGGCATGGGTGTGCACATCTATCGCGACAAGCCGGTCCACGTCGAGCCTTGGTTCACTCGTCATCGTGCCGCAGCCTCCGACCGGACGGGCTCGTCGAGCGGACGCGGCGCGGGGATACCGACCGATTCCGGCACCCGGCCGAGCGTCGACGGCCAGGCGGTAGCGATCGCGTCCGAGGTCCAGCCGCCGTCGGTGTAGGCGGTGGCGGTTTCGCGCGGGTGCGACCACAGCGCGAGTCGGTCGCCTCCGATCCCGATCGCCTGCCCGTTCACGTCACGGGCGGCGTCCGACGCGAGGTAGACCACCAGACCCGCGACGTCCTCGACGGTCCCGAACCCCTCGCCCTTGCGCAGCGCCTCGGGCAGCGGCACGCCGTCGCGCTCGTACGCCTCGACGTGTGGCGCGAAGAAGGGGATCGTCTTCGTCATCGCGGTCGCGGCGACCGGAACGAGGGCGTTGACGGTGATTTCAGCGCGAGCCAGTTCAAGGGCCCAGGTCCGCATCATCCCGACGATGGCGGCCTTGGCCGCGGCGTAGTTGGTCTGGCCGAAGGTGCCGCGCTGCCCGGTGGGTGAGCCGGCGACGATGACGCGTCCACCCCGACCCTGGGCGCGCATTGCGATCGCGGCAGCGCGCACGCAGGTGAAGGTGCCACGCACGTGGACGTCCAGCACCGTGTCGAAGTCCTCGTCCGACATCTTCCACAAGACGCTGTCACGCAGCACACCCGCATTGGTGACCAGCACGTCGAGGCCGTCGAACTCGTCGAACGCCGTCGCGACGAGACGTTGGGCGGTGTCGGTGGGCCCGACGGGGCCGACGACGGCCACCGCCCGGCCGCCGACATCCCGCACTGATCGCACGGCCTCAGCGGCTGCGGCCTCGTCCACGTCATTGACGACCACGGCGGCGCCCGCCGCGGCCAGCGCCGTGGCGTAGGCCAGGCCGAGACCCCGGCCGGCACCGGTGACCACCGCCGTCTTCCCCGTCAGATCGATGGCTTCGGCCATCAGGCACCTCCCTGTCGGCTGCGGGCGGGTTCGCCCGACGGTCAAGACATTAGGCAGTCTGTCAACGGCAGTCAATGAATCGCCTAACATTGCCGCGGACGTCGGGCGATGGTCGGGTATCGTGACAGCCGTGCAGGCCGATCAGCGGGAACCCGGCGAGGACGAGGACGAGGACGGCGGCGTCCGGCCGCAGACGTTGATGCTGAACCTGCTCGGCCGCTACTTGCTCGGGCGCGGGGTCGCCGTGTCCGCGGCGAGCGTCATCGAGGTCTTCGCCCGGGTCGGCGTCGGCGAGCACGCCGCCCGCTCCACGCTGGCCCGCATGGTCAACCGGGGCATGCTGACCCGGCACAGGCACGGCCGCGCGATGTACTTCGGACTGACCGAACAGGCGGAGCGGATCCTGAAAGACGGCGAGGACCGCATCCAGAACTCCGGGGCGTTCAGGCAGGACTGGGACGGGATCTGGACGCTGCTGGGCTTCTCGCTGCCGGAGTCCTGGCAGCGGCAGCGCCACGAACTGCGCTCCCAGTTGATCTGGGCCGGCTTCGGCCCGTTGTTCAGCGGCCTGTGGATCGCACCGGGGCGCGTGGATGTCGGCGACCTGGTCGGCAGCCTGGGCTTGGAGTCCCACGTCAAGGCCTTCTACGCGGCGGCGGTTCCGGGGATGGAGGTGGGTGAGATGGTGCGGGAGACGTGGGACCTGAACACCATCGCAGCCCGCTACCACGGCTTCCTGACCCGCTGGCAGAGCCCTGACGCGCCATCGCGCCGTGGCGACCCGCTCGCCGCCGAATTGTTGCTCGGCTGCGACTGGCTGCAGGTGATCCGAGCCGATCCGCAGTTGCCCGCCGTGCACCTGCCGGGCGACTGGCCCGCCGCCGAGGCCGAGGCGTTGTTCGTGCGATTGGACGGCGAGTTGGGACAGGCCGCCGACGAGATCGCACGGCAGGTCCTTGACGTACGCCCGGTCACGACGCCATAGACCCGCGACGACGACAGCTCTGACAGCAACTACGGCCTGGCCCTGGTCACCGCCGGCCCCGCTACCGAGACCGCCGCGCTAACCAGGCATGTATGGAGATGGCCCATCGAGGTCAGTCTCGCAGCCGTACCAGGAACGCGGGGCGCCGCACCGTCCCGTTCGGGTTGTACTGGCTGGGCGACCACGGTCATCCGGTAGACGCCGAGAGCTCATCTGCCCTACGGAAATGTCTCTCAATGAATGAGAGGACGGGGTGCAGTTCGGACGGCAGCGGTGAGAGCCTCCCGGCACGCTGCGAGCAGCGGCCGGCGAATCCTCACCGTGGCGGTTGCCCACTCTTCGCCGAGTTCGCACGACTTTCGAGTTCCCACCCATGCCGTCCGGATCCATCCGGCCATCCGGTCGGGCCGCACTGTGTCAATTCATTGAGGAGAACTTGATGTCCAACCAGCCGACTCGCCTGAACGGCAATCTCGGTCTGCTTTCCGTCGTCGCCTTCGGCGTCGCCTACATGGGGCTGCCGGTGGTGATCGCCACCTTCGGCGTGGTCGCCTCAGTCAGCGGGGGTGCCGCGCCGACCGCCTACCTCGTTGCGACGGCGGCCATGCTGCTGACTGGATTCAGCTACGCGAAAATGGCTCGCGTGCTGCCGAACTCCGGCTCGGTCTACACCTACGCCCGCAAGATGCTCGACAGCAGGGTCGGCTTCATCGCGGGTTGGATGATGCTTCTGGACTACCTGTTTCTGCCCATGGTGGTCTGGCTGATCGGGGGCACCTACCTGAACGCCCAGTTCCCGCAGCTCCCGGTGTGGGCCTGGATCGCGATCACGGTGGCGGTCACCACTGCGATCAACTCGGTCGGGATCACCGTGATCGATCGGGTCACCAAGATCCTGCTGTTGATGGTCATCGCAACCCTGTTGGTGATCGCCGTGCTCTGCGTGCGCTACGTGAGCGCGGGACACGGTACCGGCAGTCCGGCCCACGCTCTCTGGAACCACGGGACATCGGTGTCGGCGATCACCTCGGGCGCGGCACTCGCCGCATTCTCG
Organism: Catenulispora rubra; assembly: GCF_015356825.1. Classification (GTDB taxonomy): domain Bacteria; phylum Actinomycetota; class Actinomycetes; order Streptomycetales; family Catenulisporaceae; genus Catenulispora; species Catenulispora rubra. Next base: position 65,635 of record NZ_JAACYW010000004.1, read on the forward strand.
TTCCTCGGATTCGACGCGGTCAGCACGCTCAGCGAAGAGGCCCGAGACCCGCAGCGAACCATCCCGCGGGGCATCGTGCTCACCGTCCTCGCCGGCGGGACCGTCTTCGTCGTCCTGTCCTTCCTTCTGCAGTGGGTCCACCCGGGGGGCTCGTTCGCGGACGAATCATCCGCCGGGTATCTGCTCTCGGTCCAGATAGGAGGAAAGACCTTCGCCGATGTCACCAACGTGATCACCTTGATCGGCGCGATGGTCTCGGGCGGTGTGGCCATTCAGGCCAGCACCAGCCGGCTGATGTTCGTGATGGGCCGCGATGGCGTGCTGCCGCGCGCCTTCTTCGGACGGCTTTCCGGCAAGGGCCGCATACCTCTGTTCAACGTGCTACTGGTCGGCGCAATCGGCCTTGGAGGCACCGCCATGACCCTTTCCGACGCCACCTCATTCGTCAACTTCGGTGCCATCTTCGGCTTCACCCTGGTCAACGTGTGTGTGATCGCCTATGCCATCAGGCAACGGCACTCCGGTTTGCGACACTCGTCATGGTCCTACCTCGTGCTGCCCGCCGCGGCGGCTGCCGTGGATATCTACTTGCTCACCAAGCTGGACGACTCGGCACGCAACCTCGGTTTGGCCTGGCTTGCCATCGGGCTTGTCTACCTCGGCGTTCTCACCGGCGGGTTTCGCAGGCCGGCACCCGAGATCGGGGCCGACGAAGCACAAAACGGATCGGATGCATCATCTGCGCCGGGACTCACTGAAGGCGTCCCAACCGGGCCATGACGGTAGCCCGTTCGGGGGATGCCGCCTTCCCCGAGCGGCACCGCGACCTTTCTGGGCGCGCCAGCCGGACATGCGTGCAGCCTGCGGCGTGGTCGGCTGTGACCGCCAATTGAAACGGCGCGCAGCCCGCGCACAAACGCCGGGTGCCGTGGCCGCAAAGAAAGATCGCTCCGACCTCTTGACACGCGCGCCCATCATGATGAAACGTTGTCACACAACAGCGTTTTATCACGTGCTCGGCGACCGGTCGGGACATCCGTGCCACGCAGCGCCGCGCATCCGCGATTTATGGGGAGTCTTCGCGTGGAAATACATCGAGTCGTCGCCGAGCCCGTACCGGACACCGCCCGGCAGCACATGGTCCGGATGCGTGACGGGGTGCGTCTGGCGACCGACGTCTATCCGGTCCCGGACGCCGAGGGCCCGCTGCCGGCGGTCCTGGTGCGGCTGCCATACGACAAGAACAGCCGGTACGTCTTCATGGACAAGGTGGCCGAGCGGTTTACCGCCCGCGGCTACGTGCTCGTCGTGCAGGACGTACGCGGAAAGTTCCGTTCGGAAGGCGAGACGCTGGCGTGGACCGGGGAGGTCAACGACGGCTACGACACCATCGACTGGGTCGTGAACCAGGAGTGGTCGAACGGGATCGTCGGCATGTTCGGCGACTCGTACTACGGGTTCACACAGTGGTCCGCGGTGGCCTCCGAGCATCCGGCGCTGCGGGCGATCGTGCCGCGCGTGACGTCGACCGACATCGCGCCGGGCCGCGAGCGCTCGGGGGATCCGTCGATCCGGCGGGTGCCGTGGCTGGAGGGCACGTCCTATCTGGCCGGCTACTGGGTCGACAACGACAGCTACGAGTTCGAGCCCGACCTCTCGGTGCGGCCGCTGGTCGCGGCTTTCGAGGAGGTCTTCGAGGCGATCGGGGCGCGATCGAAGGGCTTCGACTTGATGGTGCCGAAGGGGATCGAACTGGACTCCTACAACGCGAAGCACCCCTATGACGCCCGGCCGGTTCCGGTGCTGCACTGCGTCGGCTGGTTCGACAACGTCGGCACGGCCCACATGTGGGACTACACGCAGCTTTCGATGCGGCCGGGATGGGACGCAGTGCAGTTCCTTTACGCCGACGCCACCGACCACGAGAACACGGCACTGGAGGACGCGCCGCTGGGCGCGGAGACCGACCACGCCGCCGATGAAGCGGCGCTCGAGCGGCTGCTCGACGGCTATACCGGCCCGGCCCTGGATTTCTTCGACGTCTTCCTCAAGGGCATTGCCGGCGTACAGACGCTGCCGCGGGTGCGCTGGAAACTCGGGCACGTCGGATGGCACACCGCCGAGCAGTGGCCCCCGACCGGGGCCCGGAGCGTCGAACTGCACCTCACCGACCTGAGTGCGGCGGCCGGAACCGTGCCCGGCGGACTCCTCACCGGCCAGGGTCCGGTGGCCGCAGGCAGCGTGCGGTGGCACTATGACCCCGACGACCTGGTGCCGTCGGCGGTCGCCAACACGTTCGATTTCCTGCGCACCTACCCCGACGAGCGCGCCACCGCCGACCGCGAAGACGTGCTGGTGTTCACCGGCGAGCCCGCCGCGGAGCCGCTGGATCTGGCCGGCCCCGTCGGGCTGCTGGTCGAAGTCTCCTCCACGGCGCCCACCTTCGACGTGTTCGCCAAACTCTTCGACGTCGCTCCGGACGGATCGACCCACATGATCGTCCGTGGCGATGCGCAGGGCGAAGCAGTAGGCGGTGTCCTGCGGTTGGACCTCGGCCACACCGGTTATCGACTGCGGCCCGGGCATCGGCTCGCCCTCACCGTCACCAGCAGCGACTTCCCGCTGTATGTACCGAACTCCGGCAGCACGGAGAACCCGTGGCTGACCGTCGCACCCAAGCCCAGTACCCAGACCCTGCGCTCGGGCGTCCTGAACATCACCGTGCTGTCCTGACGCCTCGCGCTCGCCGCAGCGACGGCCCCGGCTGCCGCTGTCATCCGATTCCCGCACCGCCTCCTCGAAGGAGAACCGCAGTGCCGAACACAACCCGCGTCCGCCTCGCCGCACTGGCTGCATTCGGCCTGCTCGCGACCGCTTCCGGATGCACCTCGAACCATCACGCCCAGGGGCCGGGTTCCACCGCCCCGACGGCGGATTCCACGAAGCCGACGACCACGACACAGGCCGCCTCGGGTGTTTTGGATTCGATCACGTGGGCATTGCCGATGGGTGAGCCGACGACGCTGGATCCGGCCAAGTCCGGGGACTATTCGCCGAACACAGTCGAGGCCAACATGTGCGACTCCCTGCTGCGCGTCAAGCCGGACTACTCCTACGGTCCGGGCCTGGCCCAGAGCTGGAAGTGGTCGGACGACAAGACCCTGGTGTTGGAGATCCGACCTGACGTCACCTTCTGGGACGGCAACCCGCTGACCGCCGACGATGTCGCATTCAGCCTCAACCGGGAGATTGATCCAGCAAACCAGAGCGTGAACGCCCCCTATTTCGCATCCGTCGCGTCCATCGCGGCCACGGGGTCGCACGAGGTCACGCTGAAGTTCTCCCAGCCGGACGAATTGTTCTTCAAGGTGCTGTCCACTGAAGCCGGCGCGGTCAGTGAACAGGCGTACGTCAAGAAGCAGGGCGCGAACTACGGTCAGGCAGCCGGGGGCCTGATGTGCAGCGGCCCGTACGAGTTCGGATCCTGGTCGTCCGGGCAGTCGGTCACCATCACCGCGAATCCGCACTACTGGGACCCCACGCTGCAGCCGAAGATTCACCAGGTGCAGTTCAAGTTCGTTCCCGACGCCTCAGCCCTGTCCACGGGCCTGCTGTCCGGGCAGATCGACGGCTCGTACGAGGTGCCGCTGACGACGATGAAGGCGCTGGCGAACAGCAAGATCGGGACCCGGCACTACGGGATCAGCACCCAGTCCACCGCGCTGGCGTTGGCCAACCCCGACACCCCGCTGGCCGACCAGCGGCTCGACCAGGCCCTGGCCCTGACCCTGGACGACAACGCGCTGATCAAGGATGTCTACGGCGGGTCGGCGGCCATGCTGAAGACGGCCGTCCCGCCGACTGTGTGGCAGGGATCCGATCAGGCGTCGATCTACAAGCAGGGCTACGACGCCCTGCCCGACGTACCGGCCTCCCCCGACATCGCCAAGGCCAAGGCGCTGGTCGCCCAGGCCGCGCCCAGCCGCCGGACCTTCACGGTCGCGATGGCCGCGGGCGACCAGGCGAGCCTGCAGCTGCTCACCTTCCTGCAGGCCGGCGCCAAGCAGATCGGCCTCGACTTCACGATCAAACAGTTCCAAGCGGTGGACTTCTCCAATCTCTTCTACGACGCCTCCAAGCGTGCCGGGCTGGACCTGGTCGTCGCCAACGGCTACGTCGAGGTGCCCGATCCGCTGGCCAGCGCGCCCGCGCTGGTCACCCCGGACGGAACGTTCAACTGGAACAAGTACAGCAACGACACCGTCACCTCGCTGCTGCGGCAGGCCCAGTCCAGCCTGGACCCGGCGAAGTCCGCGCAGCTGTTCGTCCAGGCTCAGGCGATCTACACCAAGGACATGCCCGGGATCTTCGACGCCGCACCGAACGAGCAGATGTTCATGAACAAGCGGATCAGCGGCGCCCCGGCGTCGCTCGCCTACCTCAACATCCCGTGGGCCGCGATGATCGGCGGTACGGGCAAGTGACACGGTTTCTGCTCGGCCGACTGGCGATGCTGGTCACCACGCTCGCCGTGGCCAGCGTGACCATCTACGGCGCGATGTTCCTGACGTCCGGGGATCCGGCGACACTGCTGGTGGGTGGCGGAAAGCCGCCGGCGCCGGCTGTGGTGGCCGCGATCCACAAGCAGTACCACCTGGACGACCCGTTCTTCTCCCGCTATTGGCGCTGGCTGACCGGTGCGCTGCATGGCGACTTCGGGATGTCGTTGGCTTACCGGGCTGATGTCAGCACCCTGATCTCAACGCGGATCGGCGACACTCTGCTGCTCGTCGGCTACTCCGCCGTTCTGATCATCGTCATCGGGATCGTGGTGGGGACGGTCTCGGCGCTGCGCGGAGGTCTGGTGGATGCCGTCGCCACCGGCGTCTCAGCAGCGGCCATGGCGGTGCCGACGTTCGTCGTCGGAGCGGTGCTGGCGTTCGTGTTCGGGGTGAAGCTGGGCTGGTTCGACGCCTCGGGTGACGGCGGCGGCGGATTCGGGGCGTTGATCCCGTCGTTCACGTTGCCCGCGATCGCTTTGGCGCTGTCCTGGGTCGGGTACGTCGCCCAGGTCACGCGGGCCGCGGTCGGCGCCGAACTGCGCTCGGAGCACGTGGTCACCGCCGAGGCCCGCGGTCTGCCGCGCCCGGGCCTGATCCGCCGGCACGTGATGCGCAACGCCGCGGGCCCCATCTTCGCCATCTCCGGAGTCGCGGTGGCCGGGCTGATCGCCACCACGTCGGTGGTCGAGCAGACCTTCGGGATCAGCGGGATCGGATCGCTGCTGATCGAGGCGTCGGCCAAGCAGGACCTGGCGACCGTCCAGGCGGTCTCGCTGCTGATGGTCGCCGCGTTCATCGTCCTCAACACGGTCATCGACCTCGTCACAGCGATGCTCGACCCGCGGATCGCGACCGGGAGGACCCTGTGAGCGTCTATCAGATCACGTCGTCGCTGCGCGCCCGGACCCGCCGCAGGGTCGTCTCCGACCCGGTGATGGCCGTGGCGGCTGTCGTTCTCGCCCTGGTCATCGCAGTCGCTGTGTTCGCGCCGCTGCTGGCGCCGTACGATCCGAACGCCGTCGACCCGATGAACGTCCTGTCCGGGCCCTCGGCGGCACACTGGCTCGGCACCGACGACACCGGCCGGGACATCCTGTCGCGGCTGCTGTACGGGAGCCGGCCCAGCCTGATCGCCCCGGCCGTGGTCGTCGTCGCCTCGACCGGAGCCGGAACGCTGCTCGCCGTGGCCGGCGCCTGGTGGGGCGGTTGGGCCGACCGGCTGGTCGGCGGGCTGCTGGACCTGGTGTTCTGCTTCCCCGGCCTGATCATGGCCGTGGTCGCGGCCGCCGTGTTCGGTCCCGGCCTGCCGGTGCCGGTCGCCGCGATCTCGATCGCGTACCTGCCGTTCCTGGCCCGCGTGCTGCGCGCGGCTGCGCAGAAGGAGTTGAGCCTTCCGTATATGGCGGCCCTCAAACTGCTGGGCCTTCCGACGCATCGGATCTGGCTGCGGCATCTGCTGCCGAACCTCATGCCGGTCATCGTCGTCCAGGCCACCGTGACCTTCGGCTACGCGCTGCTGGACGTCGCCTCGATCTCCTTCATCGGGCTCGGGGCGCAGCCGCCGCAGGCCGAGTGGGGCCTGATGGTCTCCAGCGGCTACGCCCAGATCCTGTCCGGCCAGGCCGGACAGGTCATCTTCGCCGGGGCCGCGATCGTGATCGTCGTCGTGGCGTGCAACCTGCTGGGATCCGGGCTGTCCCGGCGCCTGCTCGGGGAGGACCTGTGAACCCGCCGCTGCTCGCCCTCGACCACTTCGGCCTGGACCTGCGTGTCGACGGCACGCTGCAGACCGTCGTCCACGACGTCTCCCTCACGATCGAGGCCGGTCAGGCGGTGGCGCTGGTCGGGGAGTCCGGATCCGGAAAGTCGCTGACCGCGCGCGCCGTGATCGGGTTGCTGCCACACGGCGCCCGCGCCCGCGGCAGCCTCCTGATCGACGGGGTGCCGCTGCCGCCGCCGCGCTCGACCGCGCTGCGCAGGCTGCGGGCGACCGAGATCGCGATGATCTTCCAGGACCCGCGAGCCCACATCAACCCCGTGCGCTCAGTCGGTGACTTCCTCACCGAGGGGCTCATCCGGACTCGCGGCGTCCGGCGCGCGGACGCGACGGCGACGGCGATCAAGCTGCTCGACGAGGTCGGCATCCACGACGCGGCCCGCCGAATGCGCCAGCACCCGCACGAGCTGTCCGGCGGCCTGCTGCAACGCGTGATGATCGCCGCCGCCCTGGCCGCCGAGCCGAAGCTGCTGCTGGCCGACGAACCGACCACCGCGCTGGACGTCACCACCCAGGCCGAAGTCATGGCGATCATCGACGAGGCGCGGGCCGGGCGCGGGCTGGCGATGCTGTTCATCAGCCACGACCTGCAGCTGGCCGCCGCCGTCTGCGACCGGGTCGCCGTGATGTACGCCGGTTCACTGGTCGAGGAGTTGCCCGCCGAGCGGCTGCACTCCGCCAGCACCCACCCCTATACCCGTGCCCTGCTGGCTTCGCGGCCCGCGCTGGGCGAGCGCGGGGAACTGCACGCGATCGCCGGACGGCCGCTGTCAGGGTTCGAGGTCGGCGACGGTTGCGCGTTCGCCGACCGCTGTCCACGGGCCCGCGACCGATGTCGCGTCGAGCGGCCCACGCCGACCCCGATGGGCGACAGTCTCACGGCCTGCTTCTTCCCCCACGTCCCCGAATCCAGGCAGGCTTCCCGTGGCTGAACCCGCCCTCAGTGTCCACGCGCTGGGCAAGACGTACGGCGATTTCACCGCCGTCGAGTCGGTGTCCTTCGACATCCAGGCCGGCGGATCACTCGCCCTCGTCGGTGAATCCGGCTCCGGCAAGACCACCACGGCTCGGATGATCGCCGGGCTGGAACGGGCCACGACCGGCTCCTTCACCGTCGATGGCGCTCCGCCTGCCCGCAAGCTGGCAGAACGGGCTCGGCAGATCCAGATGGTGTTCCAGGACCCGTACTCCTCCCTGGACCGCCGGCAACGGGTCCGCTCCTGCCTGGCCGAGGCAGTGCAACTCCACAGCCCGGCCCGCGGGACCGCGCTACAGGCCCGCGTCGAGGAACTGCTGGACCTGGTCGGCCTGGACTCCCGCCAGGCCGACGCCCGGCCCGGCACCTTGTCCGGCGGGCAACGCCAACGGGTCGCCATCGCCCGGGCGCTCGCCGCCGAGCCCAGGATCCTGATCCTGGACGAGGCGGTCGCCGCACTGGACGTGTCCATCCAGGCCCAGGTGCTGACCCTGTTGGCGAAACTCCGGGCCGCAGCCGGCGTCACCATGCTGTTCATCACCCACGACCTCGCGATCGTGCCCTATGTCTGCGACGACGTGCTGGTCATGTGCAAGGGGCGGATCGTCGAACGGGGAACCGTCGAACGTGTGCTCACCGACCCGGACGCACCGTACACCCGACGCCTCCTGGACGCCGTACCGCGGCCCGGCTGGCGCCCGAAGAGGGCGGACGCCCTGCACGACGTCATGTGACAACATTGCATCATCAGCCTCTGCGGTCCCCGCCGGACCGCACCCGCTCGAACCGGGGGAACCTGACATGCCGATCGAAGTCGACGAGGACCGTCGGCTCGACGAGATCGCCGATGCCACCATCGCCATCGCTCAGGAGCGCGGCGTGAGCGCGGTTACCGTCCGCGCCGTCGCCGAACGCCTCGGTGGCTCCACCAGCGTCGTCACGAACTACATCCCCAATCGCCCCGCTCTGTTGATCAATGCGCTGCGCCATGTGGAGCGGGACTGGGAGACAGAGGCCAGCGAGGTGATAGCCGGCCTGACCGGCATCGAGCGGCTGCGCGCCTATGCTCGTTGGATGTGCAGCACCACCGCTGTCGACGAGGTGATGCGGCGCCTGCTGATGGAGTTCCTCAGCATCAACCCCGGCACCGCCCCGGAGGTCGAGCGGCTCCTGCCTCTTGACGCGCGCGACGACCGCCGTGAGCTCGGCGAAATCGTCGCCGAAGCCGGCATTCAGGATCCGGAGGTCGCCGCCGACGTCCTGCACCTGCTCTTCCGCGGGTTCTGGCTGTCGTCTCTGGAGGATCCGGAATCCTGGCCGGGCGATGCGGGGGCGCGCGCCGCCGTCGCGGTCATCGATCAGTTCGCACGCACCCGGCCCGATGTGCGGGCCGAATGACGGCTGCCCATTCATTGCCAGTCGGTGTGACGGGAAACGGCGGGCTGCTGGTCATCAATGACCAGCAGCCCGCCGTTCTGCTTGGCGATCCACAGGCGACGACGCCCGTCGGATCAAAGCTCACAGCCGCATGACGGGGGTGAGCCGAGGCGCACGGTCCTCGATGGCCTGGGCGGCGTCGAGGATGACGTCCTCGGTGAACTTCCCGCCGATGAGCTGCACCGACAGCGGCAGCCCGTCGGCCTCCCCGGCAGGGACCGTGACTGCGGGAAAGCCGAGCGCGGGCACTGAGATCATCGGCCACATGGCGTCGAACGCCTCCAGCGCGCGCTGCGGGTCGAGGATGTCAGCGTCCTGCTCGAGCGGCGGTTCGGCGGAGGCCGGGGTCAGCACCATCGTGTTGGCGCCGAGCATGGTCTGCAGCTGCGTGACAAGGGTTCCGCGACGCGCCCAGCCGTTGATGTAGGCCTCCAGATCAGGCGTTTCGCCCCAGTACTCGGCAGCCTTCTGACGCCCGTATTCCGAGCTCACACGGAACGCCTCATCTCCCAGCTCGTCGAACATCGGCCCGGCCGTCCTCATGTCCTCCCCGAGGAGCAGGTGCCAGAGTCGGGCCGCCTCGGCCAGCTGCGGCACGTCGGTCTCCTCGATCTCGTACCCGGCGTCGGCCAGCCAGGCGGCGGCCCGGTCGATCGCGGTGTTCACCGCCGCGTGCGGCTTGGCCATGCCGACGTCCCGGACGACGATGACGCGCGTCGGACCCGGAGCGGCGCCGATCCGGCGCACCGCGGCGGCGCCGAACGGATCCCGCAGGTCGGGGACGGCCATGGCGTACAGCGCGGCCCGGACGTCGGCGACGTTCCGGGCGAGCGGACCGTGGGTGACCCAGGTCTGGACGGTCAGCGGCATGTCCATCTCCGGCGCCCCCGGGGCGTCCAGATTCGGGACCAGGCCGACGGTGGGACGGATGCCGACGATCCCGCAGCAGGCAGCGGGGTATCGGATGGAGCCGCCGATGTCGTTGCCGTGGGCGACCGGCGTCATACCGGAGGCCACAGACGATGCGGCGCCGCCGCTTGAGCCGCCCGGGGTGCGGTCGGCGTCCCAGGGGTTGAGGGTACGGCCGTGCGCGTCGTTGGTCGCGAACCAGCGCAGCGACCAGGCCGGGGCGTTGCTCTTGCCGACGAACACCGCGCCGGCGTCGCGCAGAGCCGCGACGCAGGCCGCGTCGCCGTCGGCGACGGCGTCGGCCTGGGAGACCAACCCCAGGCTGCAGATCCGCCCCGCTTGATCGGTGTCGATCTTGGTGGAGACCGGGACCCCGTGCAGCGGGCCGAGGCGCTCGCCGGCCGCGACCGCCTGGTCGGCACGGCGCGCGTCGGCCAGCGCCTCCTCGGGCCGCACGTCTATCAGCGCATTGAGAACAGGGTTGACGGCCTCGATCCGGTCGAGGCAGGAGCGCATCACTTCCTCGGCGGAGAACGTCCGATCGCGGACCCCCGCGGTGATCTCGGTCGCCGACATCTCCCAGAACTGCATGTGTCCTCCTGTGGCCGGAGCTCCCGGCGAACGCCGAGTCAATTTAAAAACACACGTTATCTAAAACATGTCGACACCGCCACCGCAGCCCCGATCAGGCCATTCGCTCGGCTCGGCGCTCGACGAGCGTGCGGTAGGCGCGGGTCGTGCGTTCGACGTCGCCGGTAGCGACGAGATCGAACTGCAGGCCCACCACACCGCCGATGAACAGCGTCGCCTCGACCTCGGCCTCCTCGGCGGAGAGCCCCGCGGCCGCGTAGCGATCGATGAAGGCCTGGTGCCAGTCCCGGAACACCCGGTCGGCCAGCAGCGCGTCCGTCGAGCCGCGCCCCCGTTCCAGCAGGATCTCGAAGTCGAGCCGCAGCAGGTCCCGGTTGTCCAGGCACCACCGCCACGGCGAGAACAGGTCCCCTTCGGCGAACCGCTTCTCGACCTGGTCCCGCAGCCGCTGTTCGACCTCGGTCACCACGGCGTCCAGCAGCTGCTCCTTCGACCCGAAGTTGGTGACCAGCGGGTTCGTGCTCATGTCGAGCGCGGCCGCCAGCGATCTGAACGTCGCCTTCGCGATCCCGTGTTCGGCCAGGTGGTCGATGACCCGCTGCAGAAGTTCCTCCCGGGTCGCCAACGGCTTGCGTCCGCGCTGCGCCACTCCTTCGACCTCCACCTCTCTTGACCATAATAAAAACAAGCGTTATAAAAACATTCGTTATCACAACGATACCGCACCGCTACAGCCGGTGCGGCCCGCTGAGACGAGGAGGGAACGTGGCCGAGTACGCCAAGCTCTACATAGGCGGGTCGTGGGTCGATCCGGTCGGCACGGAGCGCCTCGACGTGATCGATTCGACCACCGAGGACGCCTTCGCGACGATCCCGGCCGGGGCCGCGGCCGACATCGACCGTGCGGTGGCCGCGGCCGAGAGCGCCTTCGGCTCCTGGTCCGCGGTGGCTCCGGCCGACCGCGCCGGGCATCTGCGGCAAGTGGCCGCAAGGCTCAAGGCCCGGCGGGAAGAGATCGCCGACATCGAGACCCGCGAGATCGGGATGCCGCGGCCGTTGTCGGCGGCGATGCAGGTCGAGATGGGGATCCGCGCGTTCGCCACCGCCGCCGACGTCGCCGAGACCTTCCCGTTCGAGGACCGCGGCGACAACTGGGTCCTCCGGGAGCCGATCGGCGTCGTCGGCGCCATCACGCCGTGGAACTACCCGCTCAACCAGATCGGCGCGAAAGTCGCCTACGCTCTGGCTGCCGGCTGCACGGTGGTCTTGAAACCCTCGGAGGTCGCCCCGCTCAGCGCCTTCGTGCTCGCCGAGATCATCGACGAGTGCGGATTCACCGCCGGCGCGTTCAACCTGGTCACCGGGGTCGGCCCGGTCGTCGGCGAAGCCCTCGCCGCGCACCCCGACGTGGACATGGTGTCCTTCACCGGGTCGAACGGGGCCGGGCGGCGAGTCGCTGAACTGGCCGGGCCGACGGTGAAGCGGGTCGCGCTGGAGTTGGGCGGCAAGTCCCCCAACGTCATCCTCGACGATGCCGACCTGCCGACGGCTGTCGCCGGCGGCGTGGCGTCCGCCTTCCTCAACTCCGGACAGACGTGCAGCGCTCTGACCCGCATGATCGTGCCCCGCGCGCACCTGGCCGAAGTCGAGCGGCTGGCCCGGAGCGCGGCCGAGTCGTTCACCGTCGGAGATCCTTTCGACGCGAGAACCCGCTTGGGGCCGCTGATCAGCGCGGTGCAGCGCGACAGGGTACGCGGCTACATCGTCAGGGGCCTCGCGGAAGGAGCCCGCCTCATCACCGGCGGAGCCGAGGCACCCGACGGGCTCGACCGCGGCTACTTCGTGCGGCCGACGGTGTTCTCCGACGTCACGCCGGACATGACGATCGCCCGAGAGGAGATCTTCGGGCCGGTGTTGGTCATCATCGCCTACGACACCGAGGACGAAGCCGTCGAGATCGCCAACGACACCGTCTACGGACTGGCGGCCGGCGTGTCCGGCAGCGAGCAGCGGGCGCACCGCGTCGCCCGACGGATCCGGGCCGGCCAGGTGCGGGTCAACGGTGAACGGCCCTCCTGGGACGCGCCGTTCGGCGGCTACAAGCAGTCCGGGCTCGGTCGCGAGCACGGCCGCTACGGCTTGGAGGAATTCCTCGAGGTCAAGGCCGTCTTCGCCGCCTAGGCCCGTTGACGCAATCGATCACGGGTGTTATAAAAACAGATGTTATTTAATGTGGACGGAAGGACTCCACCGATGCAGCCCATCGAGCACACGGCCGCCGTCGCCTGCCACCCCCTTGAACCGCTGTCGGCCGACGAGATCGAGGCGGCGGCCGCTCTTTTGAGAGCAGAACGTGGGCTGGGGGCGAGCGTCCAGTTCGTCTACATCACGCTGATGGAGCCGACCAAGGCCGTGCTGCGGGACCACCGCGACGGCGCCGTCGTCGACCGGCAGGCGTTCGTCGTCCTGCGTGACCGCGATGCGGGCACCGTGCACGAAGCCGTCGTATCGCTGAGCCGTCGCGAGACTCGATCGTGGCGCGAGGTCCCCGGGGTCCAGGCACCACTCACACCCGACGAGATCTCCGCCTACCGCGACATCGTGAAGAACGACCCGCGCTGGCAGGAAGCGATGCGCCAGCGCGGTGTCACCGAATTCGACCGGGTGCGGATGGACCCGTGGCCGGTCGGCTACCACGGACCGCAGGACGCCCCCGAGCAGGGACGGTTCCTGCACGCCCTGACTTGGGTGGGCAACGGAGAAGACGGCGACAACGCCTACGCCCGGCCGGTCGACGGGCTGATCGTCCGGTTCGACCTCGACCGGATGCAGGTGGTCGACGTCGAGGACCATGGCACCGTCCCCCTGGCGCCCCGGTCCGCGAACTACACGGCCGAAGGTATCAAGGCCGCGGACAACGTCCCGACCTTTCCCCAGGGTCCCAGGACCGATCTGCGTCCGGTCGACATCGCCCAGCCGGAGGGCCCGAGCTTCCAGGTCTCCAGGCACGAAGTCCGCTGGCAGCGCTGGCGGCTTCGGGTGGGCTTCACGCCGCGTGAGGGCCTGGTCCTGCACGACGTCTGCTACGAGGACAAGGGCGAGGTCCGCCCGATCCTGCACCGCGCGTCGCTGTCGGAGATGTTCGTCCCCTACGGCGACCCGTCGCCCATGCAGTTCCGCAAGAACGTCTTCGACGTCGGCGAGTTCGGCCTCGGGATCCTGGCCAACAGCCTCGAACTCGGCTGCGACTGTCTCGGGGAGATCCACTACTTCGACGGCTTCGTCAACGACAACCAGGGTCGGGCCGTGCGGATCCCCAACGCGATCTGCATGCACGAGGAGGACGGCGGCGTGCTGTGGAAGCACACCGATCTGCGGTCCGGGCATGCCGAGGTCCGGCGCTCCCGCCGCCTGGTGATCTCGATGTTCACCACCGTCGGGAACTACGACTACGGCTTCTTCTGGTACCTCTACCAGGACGGGACCATCGAGTACGAGGTGAAGCTGACCGGCATCATCACCAACGGGTCCGTGCCGGCGGGCGAACGGCCACGGTTCGGCACGCTGGTCGCGCCGGGCGTTTACGGCCCCAACCACCAGCACATCTTCTGCGCACGTCTGGACATGACCGTGGACGGTCCGCACAACTCGGTCGTCGAATGCGACTCGGTCCCCGTCGAGACCGGCCCGGACAACCCCTACGGCAACGCCTGGGAAGTCTCGCGCACACTCCTGCGACGGGAATCCGAAGCCCAGCGGCCCGCCAACACCGCCACTGCCCGCTTCTGGCGGATCGAGAACTCCGCCCGCCGCAACGCCGTCGGTGACCCCGTCGCCTACCGCCTGGAGCCCGGAGCCAGCACCCCGCCGCCCCAGCCGTCCGGCACGCACGCGCTCAACCGGGCCCAGTTCGCGACGAAGAACCTGTGGGTGACCGCCTACGACCCCGACGAACTGTTCGCAGCCGGCGCCTACCCGAACCAGCATCCAGGCGGCGCCGGCCTGCCCGAGTGGGTGCAGGCCGACCGGCCGCTGGAAGACACCGACCTCGTGGTGTGGCACACCTTCACCGCGCACCACGTGGTGCGTCCCGAGGACTGGCCGGTGATGCCGGTGAGCACCGTCGGGTTCATGCTCCGCCCCGACGGATTCTTCGACGGCAACCCGGCCCTGGACGTGCCCGCGTCCGCGAGCCACGCGCGCTCCGACCAGCCCAGCGCGTCCGGCTGCTGCCCGGCCGAGGCAGGTCACTGATGAGCAGCGGCCAGAAGCATCCAACCAGTGCCTACGAGTTCAACACGCTGCGCACCGCACTGGCAGACGGCATCCTCGAGATCGTCTTGAGCCGCCCAGGCACCCGCAATGCGATGAGTCACGAGATGGAGCGCGAGATCAGCGCCGCTCTGGACCGCGCGGAACTCGATCCCGACGTCGCGGCCGTCATGGTTCGCGGCGACGGAGAGATCTTCTCCGCAGGCCACGATCTGAAGGAGCAATACGGCGGCCGGCCGTTCACCGAGGAGGGCTTCCCCGAGGCCAGCCCCTCGATCCCGCCCACGCTCCCGCGAGCGTGGTACTTCCGCAAACCACTGATCAGCGGCGTCCACGGATACGTGGGCCCGGCGGCGATCGGATTGGTCGCCTGCTCCGACTTCATCATCGCGGCCACCGGCACGCGCTTCGGATGCGAGATGTACCGCGGACGCGGCGCCCGCCCGGCGATGGAGTGGCTGCCGCTGTACGTGCAGCTTCCGATGCGGGTCGTGGAGAAGCTGTTCCTGCTCGGCGGCTGGATGGACGCCGAACAGGCCCTGCAGTTCCAGTTCGTCCAGCGCGTCGTCCCCGAAGACGGACTCGCGAAGGAGACCCGGCGCTGGGCCGAACAGGCCGCGCTGATCCCGTCGGCGACGTTCGGGCATTCCAAGGACCAGATCCGGCGCGCCTACGAACTGCTCGGCCTCGCGGCGATCCCGGCCTCGCTGTCACGGCTGCGACCACCGGACAGTGCGCCGCGCGTGGACTTCGGCAAGGTGCTGGAGGAGCAGGGTCTGCGACAGGCGGTCCGGGCGCGCGACGCGGGTTTCGACGAGGACGTCGCGCGAGTCTGACGTTTCGAGGTCACGATCCCCGCGCAGGGCCGGTCAGCCCGATCCCAAGACCACGGAGCCAGACTCTGCGGTCCGCTCCGAACCACGACAAGGAAGGCAGAGCCGATGTACGCAACCCAGCACGCCGCCGAGCATCCGGACCAGGCGGCACTCATCATGTCCCCCAGCGGCGAGGTGGTGACCTACCGCTCCTACGAACAGCGGGCCAACCAGATCGCCCATCTCCTGCGCCGCCTGGGCCTGCGCCGCGGCGACCACATCGCGGTCCTGGACCGGAACACGCCCGCGATGCTCCTCGTCGAGGCGGCGGCCGGGCGCACCGGCTTGTACTACACGCTCGTGAACGCCCACCTCAACCCTGACGAGATGACCTACATCGTCGACAACTGTCAGGCAAAGGCGTTCTTCGCCGGCGCGTCTCTCTCGCAAGTCGCACAGGTGGTGGCCGAGCGCTGTCCGCGACTCGGGCACAAGGTCGTCATCGGAATCGATCCGGCCGACCCGGCGCCGTCGGGCGGCTGGGAGTCCCTGGACGCACTCGTCGCGGGGCTCCCCACCACGCCGATCGACGACGAGCAGCTCGGGGCCACAATGCACTACTCATCAGGAACGACCGGGCGGCCCAAAGGCATCCTGCGCCCGCCGCCCGAGATGAGCCCCGTGGACTCCCTCACCACCGTCGCCTTCAGACAGCAGCTGTTCGGCTTCCGCAAGGGCATGACATACCTGAACCCGGCGCCCCTGTACCACTCTGCGCCAGAGGTCGCCGTCTCCACGGCCCTGCGGACCGGGGGAACGGTCGTGGTGATGGAGCACTTCGAGCCCGAGCAGTGGCTCGCCCTGGTCGAACGCCACCGCGTCACGCACTGCTACCTGGTGCCGACCATGTTCCACCGGCTGCTCGCGCTCCCCGTGGAGGTTCGCAGCCGCTACGACGTGTCGTCGCTGGAGAGCGTGTTCCACAGCGCCGCGCCGTGCCCCGCGCCGGTGAAGCGGGCGATGATCGAGTGGCTGGGCCCGATCGTGAACGAGTCCTACGCCGCGACCGAGGCCTACGGCTTCACCCACTGCACATCCCGGGAGTGGCTGGCGCACCCCGGCACGGTCGGGCGCGCCGTGCGCGGCGAGATCGTCATCCGCGACGAGGCAGGACACGAGTGCCCGGCAGGCGTCGACGGGACGATCTGGTTCCGCGGGGCGACCAACTTCGAGTACTTCGGGGACCCGGACAAGACCCGGGCCAGCCGTGACGAGGACGGGCGGACGAGCACGGTCGGCGACGTGGGGCACGTCGACGAGGGCGGCCGACTGTACCTCACCGACCGCAAGTCGTACCTGATCATCACCGGCGGGGTCAACGTGTACCCCGCCGAGGCCGAGAACCTGCTGGCCACCCACCCCGCGGTGGCGGACGTGGCAGTGATCGGCGTTCCCCACGAGGACATGGGCGAGGAGGTGAAGGCGGTCGTCCAGGTGGCGCCCGGCCGCGTGCCCGACCCGGCCCTCGCCGACGAGCTCATCGCGTTCTGCCGCGAGCGGCTGGCGCACTTCAAGTGCCCGCGCAGCGTCGATTTCGTGGACGAACTCCCACGGCTGGCGACCGGCAAGCTCTACAAGCGGGCCCTGCGCGACCGCTACTGGGAAGGACACGCGACGCCGATCGGGTAGTCGGGACTCATGCGGCATCCAGAACACCCTGCAGGCGTCGTCTATGGAACCGGAGAAACGTAGGAATGACCGACACTTTCACGGCCATCGTCCTCGACACCGTCGACGGCGCGCCGACCGCGAGCTTCACCGAGCTGACCCTCGCCGACCTGCCGGAGCACGACGTGCTCGTGCAGGTCGAGTACTCGTCGCTGAACTACAAGGACGGCCTCGCGGTGTCCGGCAGGCAGAAGATCGCCCGCAGGCCTTCGCTGATCGCCGGCGCCGACCTGGCCGGCACCGTCGTGGAAAGCCTGGATCCGGATTGGGCGCCGGGCGACCGCGTGGTCGTCAACGGCTGGGGCCTGTCGGAGACACAGGCCGGCGGATACACCCGCTACCAGCGGGTCAAGCCCGAATGGCTGGTGCGCATCCCCGAGCAGTTCACCACGCAGCAGGCGATGGCGATCGGCACAGCCGGGTACACCGCGGCACTGTGCGTCGACGCGCTCGAGGCGTGGGGACGTCCCCTTGACGGAGAGGTCCTGGTCACCGGCGCCGCCGGCGGGGTCGGTTCGGTGTCGGTGGCTCTTCTGTCGGCCCTCGGCGCGCGAGTAGTCGCGGCGACTGGCCGGGAGTCGACACATGACTACCTGCTCGGCCTCGGCGCCGCGCGGATCATCGAGCGCGACGAGTTGGCAACTGCCGGCGCCCCTTTGCAGAAGGAGCAGTGGTCCGGGGCCATCGACGCCGTGGGCGGACGCATTCTCGTCAATGTCCTGTCGCAAGCGCGCTACGGCTCGGCCGTAGCCGCGTGCGGGCTGGCCGGCGGCAACACCATGCCGGATGCGACAGTGCTGCCACACATCCTGCGGGGCGTCGCGCTGATCGGCGTCGATTCGGTGATGGCACCTGTCGAGAAGCGGGAGGCGGCTTGGCGGCGGCTTGCCCGCGATCTCGACCCCGAGAAGCTGCTCACGCTGACCTCGACGGAACCGATGTCGAAGCTGCCCGAGTTGGCGGAAGCGATCCTGCGGGGCGAGGTTCGCGGCCGCGTCGTCATCGACGTCTCCGCCTGAGCAGTCGTGCCGGGAATGGACATGACGGCCGGCAGGGGATCGCCGGTTCTCCTGCTGGCCCAGCTCGCGGTGTTCTGGGCCGTGCCGACGCTGCACATGCTGCGGATCGTGGCAGTCGACCGGCTACCGGATCCAGACCTGGCGACCGACGCGGGCCATCTGGTGATGGGCGTTGGGATGACGGCGATGGTGCTCGGCCTCACGTCCGCGATCACGAGCGTGTCAGTGGGCGTATTCGCCGCTGTGGCAGTGGTGTTCGTGGTCCGTTGCGCACGAGCGCAGCGTGGCCATCACATTTCGAACGCGGTGATCGCGCTGGGCTTGTCCGCGATGGCCTTGATGTCTGCCGGGTCGCAATACCGGCCGGCACCGGTGGCGATCGCGATGTCAGCTGCCCTGACCATCTGTGCGATTGCCCAGGGCCGACAGCTGACCCGAGTCGGGAAGCAACGGTCCGAGCAGGCAGACACCGACTGGGACCGGGTTCTGGTCGTGGCACCTCATGCGAGCGAGTTGGTCATGACGTTGGCCATGGCAGCGATGGTGGCAGCGGGCTGACCGAAAGGTCGTGGTCATGGCTGCGTCAGTGACACGGACCTCACCTTTCCAGGACGAGGGCGATCCCCTGGCCGACGCCGATGCACAGGGAAGCGACGCCGACCCCACCTCCGACGGCCTGAAGTTGATGGGCGACGGTTCCGGCCAGGCGAGCACCGGACGCGCCGAGCGGGTGGCCGATGGCGATGGCGCCGCCGCGCGGGTTGAGCACCGCCGGATCGAGGGCCGGCCACTCGGCCAGGCAACCGAGAACCTGCGCAGCGAAGGCTTCGTTGAGCTCCAAGGTGGTCAGATCGGACATGCCGCGTCCCGCTTTGACCAGGGCCCGGTTGACGGCTTCGACCGGCGCCAAGCCGAAGTAGTGCGGTTCGATACCGGTGACAGCGCCTGCGACGATGCGTGCAAGCGGCTCCCGGCCCAGCCGCCGCAACCCAGCCTCGTCAGCCAGCAGCAGGGCGGCGGCACCGTCGTTGAGCGGAGAGGCGTTGCCGGCCGTAACGGTTCCGCCGTGGTCACGGAATGAGGGCTCCAGTCTGGCCATCGCGACAAGCGAGGCTTCGGGGCGCACACATTCGTCGCGGTCCACACGCACCGGGTCACCCTTGCGGCGCGGGACCGTGATCGGCACGATCTCGGCGTCGAACAGGCCCTTCTCCTGGGCTTCTGCGGCCTTGCCGTGACTGGCGAGAGCGAAGACGTCCTGCTGCTCGCGAGTGATGCCGTGCTTGTCCGCGATGAGCTCTGCGGATTCGCCCAGGGGGACTGTCCATTGCGGCTCCATGCTCGGATTGACCATGCGCCAGCCCAAGGCCGTGGAGTACAGCTCGGCATGCCCGGCGGGAAAAGCGCTCTCGCTTTTGAGAAGCACATAGGGCGCGCGGGTCATCGACTCGACGCCGCCGGCCACGACGACCGAGGCGTCACCCGTCGCGATCGCCCGCCCCGCCTGCACCACCGCTTCCAGCCCGGAGGCGCACAGCCGGTTGACCGTGACCCCAGGCACGGTGACCGGAAGGCCCGCCAGCAGTGCCGCCATGCGTCCGACGTTGCGGTTCTCCTCACCGGCACCGTTGGCGTTACCGAAGTAGACGTCGTCGATACCTCCCGGATCCAACGGCGGGGTGCGCGCCAGCAGTTCGCGGATCGCGTGGGCGGCGAGGTCGTCGGGCCGGACTGGCGCGAGCGCGCCGTTGTACTTACCGAACGGTGTGCGGACAGCGTCGACGATGTAGACGCCCGCGCTCACAGCGACGTTCCCAGTTGGAGGGGAGCCGCCGTGTGGTGCACGATCTCGTCGGCATCAGCCGAGCTCACCACCTTGTCCATTCGCCCGCCTCTTCGGTTGCGACTCATGCGTTCGCCTGATGAACTATCATTCACAGATCGTGGCACGGAGAGTCTGCTCCGCAGCACCGCACCTGTCAACGGCACACCGGCACGGTTTCGGCCCCTCCCCGACTCGCGAGGACGACGGATGCCCCTGAAGTCCGGCGGCGCGCCCGAAACCCCGGGCTGCCAATACCGCCGACGCCCCGACGGGCCCGCGCGCCGACTTCCCGCGAACGGTCGCGCAGCAGCGATCTGGTCCGGGCAACCGGCCTTGCTCGCTCACCGGTCGACCGCATCGCCACGACTCTCAGCTGGCTCGGATACCTCCACTCAAGCCGAGCTGGCCCGTGGCGGCGATACTGGTGAGGGTCACGTCGGAGTTTTCTCCGCCTTAGTCCCAATGCGACCTCGAACTCCGGTCCGGGACAGCTCTCGGCTGCGTGCTCGCCGCCAGTCGAAGATGGCGAGCACGAGGGCGAGCGCGATCACAGCCACGATCAGTAGCCCTCCACGCCGATAGGCCTCTTCGTACGACCCACCTTGCGTGAGGCCCGCGTAGAACTGCCACACCACCGCCGCGACGCCGGTCGAAGCGCCGAGGCGCTGCCCGGTTTGGTACAGCCCGCCGGCTGAGCCGGCTTGGGACACCGGCACCGCCGACAGGGTCAGCGACTGGTTGGGGGCCAGGAACATGCCACCGCCGATGCCGCCGATGCCGCCGATCACGAACGGCGCGATCGTCGCCCAGCCGGTGCCGCCGCCGTGGGTTGCGTCGACGGCCCATATGCCGCCCAGCATCCCGGCGCCGAGCAGCAGGAGCCCGGCTATCACCAGTTCCCGGCCGTACCGGGCGGCCCATCGCCCGGCCACCGGGCCTGTCGCGGCGGCCCCGAGGGCGAAGGGAGTCAGTGCCAGCCCTGCCTCCACGGCGCTGTAGTGATGGCCGAGTTGGAGAGTAAAGGTGTAGATGAAGAAGAACGGGGTGAGCGCCGCGAAGTACAACGTCACCGCGATCACGCCGATCGTGTATGAGCCGTTGCGGAACAGCTTCAGGTCGAGCACCGGGTCGGCGACGCGTCGTTCCCTGGCCACGAATCCGCCGATCACGGCTGCGGCGGCGGCCAGCAGCCACCAGCGCCACAGTGCCCAGCTGCTCTGGATGAAGGGCAGCAGCACCAGGACCACCGCTGTTCCGATCAGCAGCGATCCGGGAAGGTCCAGACTCGATCGTCGGCCTGGAGCAGGGCCGCGCCGCGGCAGCCATCGCAGGGCCAACGGAGTGAGCACGGCCCCAATGGGCACGTTGACGAAGAACACCGCCCGCCAGCCAAGGTCGGCCCCGAAGCCGCTGATCAAGGCTCCGCCCGCGACCGGGCCGACCGCCGAGGACACCGAAACGACCGAGGCAAAGTAGCCGAAGGCCCGGGCACGGTCAGCACCCTGGAACAGTTGCTGGATCGTGGCGCTGATCTGCGGGGTCAGCACCCCGCCGGCGGCGCCCTGCGCGATACGCGCCGCGACCAGGACGGCCATCGTCGGTGCCAGCGCGCACACGGCGCTGGCCGCGACGAAGCCGATCAGGCCGGCCACGAACAACCGACGGCGACCCAGCACGTCACCGACCCGGCCGGCCGGAACCAGCATCAGCCCGAACGCCAGGGTGTATCCGGAGAGCATCCACTGCTGGAGGCTGCCGGAGGCGTGCATGTGCTGCTTGATCGTGGGCAGGGCCACGTTGACGATCGTGACGTCCAGGAAGACGACGAACCCGCCGGCCATGCACACCGCCAGCGCGTACCTATGGAGACCCCGGCCCGAGCGCTGGGTCTTCGGCACACCCATATCCAAGTCGCATCTGGCACCCATCAGCAGCCCAAATCAGAGTACTTCAGTGGCAGTACATTCCGTCCAGGACGCCGTCGGTAGCCATGCCCACATCAGGAGTCCGCCCTGCGTACAACCGGGTCTCACGACGAGCTTTTGACGAGGGAATCTGGTGTCATGCCGCTCGGCCTAGCCAGCGCTCCGCGAGGCGCGATCCCATGACGGTCGCTCTCCTCGGGTTCGCCTCAACGGCAGTCGCTCCTGGCCAGCCGAGGATCACAAGCGCAGGCTGCCTCTTGGCTAGCGAGACCTACCTCCGCTACCGATCACACCGCGGACCGGAGCGCTCATCGGCGTCCGCCGCACACAAACAACGTTGAGGACGTCAACCGACAGCCCAACCGCCTGTGAGGTGAAGGCTGTCGGCGGCATGCCGCTATATCCGTCGGCCCAGGCCTGCCACCGCTACGATCCGGTCATGCGCCCGCGGCGCCGGCAACGAGAGGGAACGACGTGCCATACCTGGGTCGGATCAACATCACCGGACCGGAACCCGAAGTGGAACGCCGACAACATTTCGTTGACGCATTGTCCGCAGCCATGACCGAGGGATGGACATCGGTCTTCGCGGTCGCTCTCAGCACGGCCGACGTAATCGGTTCAGCGGCAGACCGGGTCCCACCCGTCCGCAAGGGACTCGAACACCATGTCATCTGCTACTCCGGCGGAGCGACAGTCACAGCCGTTCTGGACGGCGACGGCTTGGACTTCGAAGAAGCAGCGGCCGCACTCGCATCACTGGGGCGGCATCTGACGACCTGGAGTCCTGAACTGCTGCAGTACACGCTGCAACGAGTCGAGATCTCCCAGCTGGAGCAACGCTGGGACGATGAACACTGGCTGCCCCCGCTCGACCGCCCCTAGACGCTGCTGACAGTGTCACGGCAAATACGCGGCACAGCTCACCCGCGCGCAACCCGCTCAACCGCTTAGCCGCAGGTCAAAGGCGATGAGGGACGCAGTAGAGCAGGGGACTCATAGTCCCTTGGTCGTGGGTTCGAGTCCCTCACGCCCCACTTCTAACTTAAGAGCCCGTTGTCTTTCCGAACGGTCGGTGTGACTGTTCACGTTTTTGAGTGATCCGGCGGTGTTCCGCACATGAAAGCAGGGCCTCCTGCGTAGCTCCTGGTTGTCGAGACCAGAGCGCGAAGGAGGCCCTGTGCCCATGCTGGACGCTGTCGCTGCCGATGCCACCGGCCTGGGTGCGGTGGGCGTGTCGTGCGAGTGTCTGCCGTGCCGTTTCGGCAACGCAGCCGATCAGCCGCGGCGGTCAGCGACGTACCCGACGGATCAGACTGACGCGGCGTGGGCGCAGGTCAGGCAACTGATCCCGGTGCCGGCGTGGATGGTCGGCCGGGGCGGACGCCCGGAGGGCTACTGCCATCGGGTGATAGTCGACGCGATCCTGTACGTCGTGGACAACGGGATCAAACGGGATCAAATGGCGGGCGCTGCCGGTCGACTTTCCGGCGTGGGACGCGGTTTACCGGTTCTTCCGTCGCTGGCGCGACCAGGGTCTGACCGCCCTGCCGCACGACCGGCAGCGCCGCGCGGTCCGCGTCGCCGACGGCCGCGAGCCCGAACCCTCCGCTGCGGTCATCGATTCCCAGTCGCTGCGCGCCGCCGAGACTGTCGGCACCGAGCAGCGTGGCTACGACGCCGGGTAGAAGATCAACGGCACGAAGCGGCATATCGCCGTCGACACGCTCGGTCTGCTGCTGACCGTGCTGGTCACCGCCGCCTCGGTGTTCGACCGCGACGGCGCACAGCCGCTGCTGCGCCGCATGCGGATGCTGTGCCCGCGCGTGCGACACGTGTGGGCCGACGGCGGCTACGCCGGCGCGCTGATCGACTGGGCCGCACAACACCTGCGCCCACGCATCGAAGTCGTACGCCGCACCGAATCACAAGCCGGGTTCGCCGTCCTGCCCCGCCGCTGGGTCGTGGAGCGGACCTTGGCCTGGCTCACCCGCAGACGCCGCCTGGTGCGCGACTACGAACGGCTGGCACACACCCACGAGACGATGGTGCGCTGGGCGATGATCCCGCTCATGGCACACCGACTGACGAAACCGAACAAACCGCGAACGCCCGGAGCCCAAACACGTGATCCAGCCACGCTCGGCTTCGCGGCGGTGCCGGCGAAGATCGGTGGAGCGGGCTGCGGCCGCATGGGCGGTTGTCAGAGTCCTGTAACGGGCACGGGCGCCGCCCAGTCGGGGTTCCCGTCTATGGTGTCGGGTCATGGGTTACAGCACGAAGTTCACCGGCAAGATCGCCGTCAGGCCGCGGCTGAACGAGCACGAGATCGCTTACCTGCGCCGGTTCGCGGACAGCCGACACATGGACCGGGACAAGGGTCCTTACTGCTGCGGTGCCGACTGGGACGACGACGAGTCCGACGTCCTCGACTACAACGAGCCCGGGCCCGACCAGCCCGGCCTGTGGTGCAACTGGGAGCCGACGGACGACGGCCGGTACATCCGCTGGAACAAGGCCGAGAAGTTCTACGACTCCGCCAAGTGGATGGCCTACCTGATCCGGACCTTCCTGATGCCGGGAGCCGCGCTCCAGGACGAACTGGCCGACCCGGTCCGGGACTTCTACTACGCCCCCGAGTTCGAGCACTTCACATTCGACCACGCGTGCGACGGTGCGCTCAAGGCCCTGGGCGACTCGCCGGACGACCGGTGGAGCCTCATCGTCGCCGACGGCGAGGTGTTCGTGCAGCACAAGGGTAAGGACGAGCGGGAGGGTCCGATCACCGACACGTCGGCCACGGAGCTGGCCTTCATCCCGGTGGTGCTGGCCGGCGGCCCGCATGACGGCGAGGTGCACGAGGCCTGGGCGCCGTATGTCCGCAAGGGGCTGAGGCTGAGCGACGGGACGCGATACGCCCTCGATCCAGCGGCGCCGCCCGGGTCGGACATGACGGAACGAGGCCGGATCATGCACTTCCAGGAGGTTGAAGCGGTCATGTAGCACAACGCGAGGACCGCTGCGCAGCCGAAGCCGGCCCCTCGGCTACCAGTTCAGCGGTTGTCACCGTAGCGAGTTCTATAGGGGTAATCCGCATTTGGACGATTGAACTGCACCGTGGCGGGACACGCCCGCCAGCAGAGCAAGCCTCAGGCTCGAACCCGTCCCGCACCAGCGTGGCTACGACGGCGGGAAGAAGATCAACGGCGCGAAGCGGCATATCGCCCCCACCAGACGATGGTGCGCTGGGCGATGATCCCGCTCATGGCACACCGACTGACGAAACCGAACAAGCCGCGAACGCCCCGGAGCCCAAACGCGTGACCCAGCCACGCTCGGCCAGCCGCTTCGCCTTCCAGCGAACCCCTTCGATCTTCGCCGACACCGCCGCGAAGCCGAGCAGGCACGCGATCTGACGGTCGTTTACGGCTGTCCGCGGTACATACGCGGCACACGATCTTGAAGAGTGCTGCAGGCCAGTCGGCATGTGGATCTCCGCTCGAGCCTCCGACACCATCCGTGCCGGGCTGCAGGCCATACCGCGGGGTCAAGACAGAGCCAGGGCAGCCAAGACGGCATACGGAGTAGCACCGCCGGCGTTCACATCGAGGCCATCGCCCTGGATATACCACTCGCTGGCATGACCTCCTGTCCTTCCGGGCACCCTGACCACATAGCGCCTGCGATCCGCACGGGTCGCCCACGGGCGCTCATCGGACCTGTTCGGCCGCAGATCCACCCCCCCCAGTCGGCGACACGCAACGAAACGACCAGATCGGCCTCGGTATCGCGCGTCTCAACGCAAGCAGCACGGGAAGCAGCCCGAAGCCCGCCGACGGTCGGACTGATGATCATCACCGACCACGGGGCACCAGCGTCTTCACATGCAAGATCGGAACGGAATGGCCGCCCCGGCCGGTCAACCGCATTATCCGGACAAGCCCACGAGTATCAAGGCCCTGGCCGTCGAAGCCGGACGCGAGTCATTCACCGAAGCGGGCCGGCGCACCGGCACCCGGACCACACGCGATAACCCGCAAGCCTTGATGACCGGCGAGTTCCTCGCGTTGCGGGTACGTCCGGTCAACAACGCCATACCCCGCGGCGCCGACGGCACGCTCCCGGCCCAGTGGCTCCTCGCCCAGTGAGACGAAGACGCCCCAGAACCCTCCGACTACTGGCTCAGCACCCTCCCAGCAGACACCGACCCGACCGTCTACCACGTCCTGCGAGAACTACAGGTCATCCGGCAGCTGTCGCTACTTCCGTACGTACACGAGGTACTGCCCGTTCTGGAACGACAGTCGGTAGCGGTCCGCGAGAATCGGGGACTTGTACAGCGCGTGGTACACGTCGTCGGGAGTCGGTCCAGTGAATCGCATGACCACGACCTGGATTCCGTTCTCTGCGGGGTCTTTCAGGTCGTTGAGCCAGAGGTTCGTCGTCTTGGTTTTGCTGCCTTCGTAGATGGTCCGCTGCAGTACGGGGAACAGCACCTTCTCGTTGCCGTACCCGTTCATGAGGATCGGCCCGCCGGTCTGGTGGACCAGGACGTCGGCGGTCTGGGCCTGGAGTTCAAGGTAGGTGTTGGCGTTCCGTGCCTCGGCCGCGATCACCACCTCGTTGCGCGCGAAGGTGGTCGTGGACAGTGCCGCGATCAGGACGACAGCAGTGACCGTCACCGGCAACGCCGGCCACCTGCGCGGCCATCGGGCCGCGAGACAGCCGATCAGCAGCGCGGCCGGAAGGATCGGAGCGAGGCCGAAGCGGAGGTTGTCGAGGTCGCCGTTGATCTGCGGCACGCCGATGGGGAACTGGCCGCGCTCGATCGAAGCGATGTGGAACGCCGGCAGGAGGAGCAGGCCCGTGATGGGCAGGGAGCGCGCGGAGAGCCGCTCATGGAGCAGGAATGCTCCCAGGGCGGCGATGGCGACCGCCACCATCACCATGCCCAGGTTGGCGGTCACTGCTATGCCGTAGGCATGCAGCGTCGTCGTGATGCTGCCGATCTCCGGGTCCGTGCGGTGCGCCATCTGCTGGGCCGAGGAGCCCTCGCCGGTGAGGAAGTTCAGCGGGCTGCCGAAGATGGCCCAGTTGTAGAACACCCAGCCGGAGGCGGCGCTGAGCAGCCCGAACACGGTCGGGATCAGTGCCAGGCCGCGTGCGTCGCGACCCCGGTAGCCGAGCTTGCGGGAAATGAGAGCCACGCAGAGCACATAGACGCAGGCCAGGAACCACGCCTCGTAGCGGCACAGCATCGCCGCCATGCTCGCCAGCCCCGCGGCCAGCAGGCCGGTCGGCCGGCCTGTGTCGGCCCACCGGACGAGGAAGTACACGGCTGCGAGGGTGCAGGCGTAGAACGGCATCTCGTCCATGGCGGTGCTCTGTAGATACAGAACGTTGGGGTTGGCCATGAAGACGCTCGCCGCGATGATGCCCGGCCAGACCCGGTCGGGCGAGAAGATGCGAACGGTGCGGTAGATGAGCACCGCGGCGGCCACGAAGCAGCCCATGGAGACCAGCGATCCGGACAGACCCGAGGTGTAGAGCGTCGAGTTCCACGCGAACGGCATCTGCAGCACGTGCGGAAGCGGCAGCCACACGCCGCCGAGCTGCGCGATGCCCGGCGTCGGCCCCGTAACCACGCGTCGGCCGATCTCCAGGTGCGAGTAGCTGTCCTTGAGCGCCAGCACCAGATGCCGACGCGAGAAGTAGACGTACGCCCCGACCGACAGCATCGTCGCGACGGCCGCGACCGCGAGGACGGCCCGCCGCTCCGTCGGCGGCGCCGGCTGGGGCCGGTGCTCCTGTCTGACGGTGGGCCGCACGACCATCGGGATAAGCGTGGTCTCGTCCAGCTGTGGCGCGGCCGGGATCGGCCGGCGCGGCGGCGCCCCCGCTTCGCGCTCGGATTCCGGGGACTCGGAATCGGCGACGGCGGTCACGAGTGACTCCAGGGCTCGGCGAAGCAGGACTTGATGGCCGAGTCGCCGCGCCCGATGAACGACCCCGAGGGGTCGTTCTGCGCGTGGTCCGGCACGGCGTTGCTGTCGACCATCCAGAAGTAGAGCCCGCGCAGGTGCAGGGCCCGGGCGCTCTGGCAGGCGGCGGCGAACCAGTTGATCTGGATCTGGGGTTTGATCGCGGCCGAGGCGCTGCCCCAACTGTTGGGCTTGGTGTATGCGCCAGCCTGCGCCGGGATCCCGAGCTCCTGGATGGCGGTCTTCTCGAGTGTGGCCCCGGACCGGTGGCGCAGCCACGCCGTCCACGCGGCGGAGAGTTGGTCCACACTGGCCGTGTCGGGCAGCTTGAGCGGCGGGTAGGCGTCCACTCCGACGTCCGGGACGGCCGAGGGCACCTGGTCGTGCGCCCAGGAGTCCCAGTTGCTGGCGTAGGTGAGTTCCCCGCCGTACTTTGCGGTCCCGTCGGCCATGACGCCCCGCCACTGCGCGTCGGCGTCGATGAGCGAGTTCAGCTCGGTGCCGACGACGAACTCGTCGGCGCGTTGAGCTCGGGCCATCGTGAAGTAGGGGCCGAGCAGGGCGCGGTAGCTGGCGAACCAGCTGTTCACGTCGGCCGGCTGAAGCGATCCACGCCAGCCGCCCGAGGAGATGATGTCGGCTTCGTCGATGAGCGGGCGCACCGTCACCCGCAGCCCGCGCGCTTTGGAGGCGGCGACGACCCGGCCCAGAGCGGTCGGATCCGGGGTGGCGTCCGGGGTGCCGTAGGCCCGGGTCGGCTTGGCTCCGTCTGTGAAGATCGGGAAGGTCACGGCCACGGCGTTGGCGCCCAGCCCGACCACGTAGTCGAGGATCCTGGCAGCCTGCTTGTCGACGGAGGCCGGATCGCCGATGGTGTGCCAGTACACTTCGACGCCCAGGTCGGCGTTGATCGACTGGACGCCGGAGGAGACGCGAACGCCGGGCGCGGGGATGCTCGGCGTGGCCGATCCCGGAGCGGTCGACGAGCCCGGGGCGCTCCCCGTATCGAACGCACCAGGTGTTCCTGACGGCACCAGGCTGTTGCCAGCACCACCGTCGGGGCGCCCCGGATCCCCGGTCTCCGGAAAGGCCTGCACCTGTGCGGAGCCCGCGGGCAGGGCGGGCGCCAGACGTCCGCAACCTGCTACGCCCAGCAAGGACGTCGCCGCGACCGCCACGGCAAAGCAGAGGAGCCGGCGGGGACGGAACACCTCCGGTCGAGCCGGTCTCCGACCTCGTATTCGCCCGGTCACCGCCCGCTCCCCGCGCAGGCTGCTGCTGCTTCCACCGACGGCGGGACCAGGTCGGCCGTGTCGTCGCCGATCTCATGCCCGTGCGGTGTCTTGTGCCAGGCCCGCTTCCCGATCGCCATCTCCCAGACGGCGATGTACGTCGACCGGCTTATCCACAGCCACATGACCGGCGCAAGGAACATGTACTTGATGAGCCCGTAACGCCCGCGTGTGTGCTCAGCCTCCTGGACGCATGTCAGGACCAACTCGCAGAGCAGACCGAAGTTGCCGATCAGCAGCAGCGCCAGGCTCGGGTAGTACACGGACGGCGGGAACAGCTGCCAGACCACCGGAGAACGGGTGACGAAGTACACCACCGTCATCCCCCAGAACAGCGGGTTGAGCAGGAACGACAACGGCGTCCCGATCATCAGCAGGTTGAAACAGACCCACCGCACCGGACCCATCCGTCGCGCACTGGACAGCGGCCTGCGGGTATGGACCAGACCGGTCTGCAGGTAGCCGCCCTTCCAGCGGCGCTGCTGCTTGTCGACGATCCGCAAATGGGCCGGCGCCTCCTCCAAGGTCACCGAGTGCAGCAGGTCTATCCGATAGCCGCCGGCCACCAGGCGGGCGCCCAGGTCGGCGTCCTCGGTGAGGTTGTGCGCATCCCAGATGTCGCCGTTGGGCAGCGCGACGGCGGTCAACGCGGCCATCCGGAAGTGGTTGGAAGTGCCGCCGAGCGGGATCGTCATGCCCAGGCGCGCCAGGCCCGGCAGGAAGCGCCGGAAATGAATCTTGTAGCTGATCCAGTAGAGCGCGGTGACCCAGTTGGTGTCGTCGTTCCAGAACGCCAGCTCAGCCTGTAGGCAGGCCAGGTCCGGCCCGGCGGCCCGGAAGGTGCCGAGCGCGCGCAGCAGCTGGTCGGACGCCGGACGGTCCTCGGCGTCGTAGATGGTGCAGAACTGGCACTGCGCTGTGGCCAGCAGATCGAAGGCCACGTTCATGGCGTTCGGCTTGGTCTTCGGCCCGCCGGGCGGGATGACCACCACGGTCAGGTGGCCCAGTCCCCCGCCGTCCGTCTCGCCACCCCGCCGGAACGGAAGGCCCAGCCGCTCCGCCGCCTGCAGCGTCTCCTCGTCGTCCGACTCGATCAGCAGCAGGATCCGCAGCTTTTCCCGCGGGTACTCCAGGCGTTCGACCCGGGCTACCAAGTACGGCAGCATGTTCGCTTCCTTGTGCACGGGAAGCAGGACCCCGTACCGCGGCAGCCCCGGATCGTCGGCCTCGACCATCCGCCGTGGCAGCCACTGGTGCTTCTGCCCGGCCAGCGTCACCACGAACTTCAGCACCGCGAACACCGTGTAGAACAAGATGCAGGCCGCAACGACGACAGTCAGCGCGGCCATCGGCCGGGTGAGCGCCCCGATCACGATGAGGGCCGCCAACGCCGCCACGAATAATGTCTGACGGCGGCTGAGCAGGCGTGCGGCGGTCTTACCGCCACGCCTGTTAATGGTATTTCGGCGGACGCGATTACCGACCACGCTCGCATCGCTTTCTCATTGGGGATTCCCGCGCGCGGCGAGCGCTTGGATCTCCAGCGAAACATGAAACCAAAAACAATGGAGCCCACGCCGATGTGAGACAGATGGGACCGAGTCCCGACTGTTCCCCTCGTGCTTGGGCTCCCGCACCACTCAGTATCCTGACTCGCCAGGCCATTGACAAATCGGCCCCACCTTGTGACTCCCCAGTAGAGTTCCACCAGACTCTTCCAAATTTTCAGCACACGGGAACGGCCATTGGAAAGCGAATACGGTGGTTTCCATACGGGCAGCGCGGATGTGATCGCCGGGTATGCAGACGTGATAAGGAAGACTCTGCTCGGCGCCGGCGGCTCGGCGGCGCACGCGACCTCTATCGCCTTGGCAGACGGCAGCTGGAACCAAGGCCGGCCGGGCCCGGCGCAACCAACACGACGTGGCCTCCGGCTTCCAGAGGCCGCGCGAGCCCCAGCCAATCTGCACGCCGTGCACCAACAACTTGGACTCGTTCCGTTGTGTCCGTTGTCCTGCAAGGCACGACGAGCGACCGATGCGCAATCGGGGCGTGAAGGACACGACCGGCGGCAGGTCGTAGCGCTCACCGGTTATCGACGAAACCTGCTGACCTGCGTTGCAACCTCCGCCGTCGGTGGGGCTTCTGCACGCCAATTGATCATTGCCCGTGAGAGGCGATACGTCCGGGTATCAGGGGCCAGGGATCTGCGCGGGGTGGTGCAGGGCGGCGGCGTGGTGGGCGCACAGATATACCACTCGACGATTTTCGGGCAGCTCGCGAAGCAGTAGGCCCCCGGGCTCGGGGTCGAAGTCGGTCAGCGAGGCGCCGAGCCGGTGGAAGTCAGGGCTCTTGTGGTCCGTCAGTTTCAGGTCGTCGAGGAGCTTGCTGGACACCCCGCGACGCGTCGAAGGTCTGCAGGAACGTGTGCAGGCAGTCATCGACCGGCTGATCACCGGGATCGCTCCGAACGGCCAGGCCGACCTGCTCAGCGAACTCGCCGCGTCGGCTCCCATGGTCGTCATCTGCGAGCTGCTCGGGATCCCGGAGTCGGACGGCGCCGCCTTCCAGGACTACACCCGATCGCTGATGACGCCGAACGACCCGAATCGGCCGTCCATGCGCGACGCCGTGACCGGCATGTACATGTGCTTGGTGGGTCTGATCGAGCGCAAGCGTGCCGAGCCGGCCGACGACTTGCTCAGCGCGATGATCGCCGCGCGTGACGGGGAGGACCGGCTGACCGAGAACGAGCTGATGTCGTTGGTCTTCCTCATCCTGTGGCCCGGCTTCGAGACCACCGTGCACCTCATCTCCAACGGCATCGCCGCCCTGCTCAGCGAACCACGGCTCGCAGAGCTCGTCCGCGCGGAGCCCGACCCGCACACGCCCCGCATGGCCGCGCTCGTCGAGGAACTGCTGCGTCGCGACGGTCCGGCGCTCAATTCGATCCGGCGCTTCCCGAAATGCTGCTCCTCCGCCACCGTGAGAAACGTCTCCACCTGCCGAAGCGTCACCTGCACCCGCGCCTCCGATCCCAAGAACACGCAGCTTACGGGGGCTAGGCTAGCAATAGTCAGGGAACGGCTTCGGGTCGACGACAGCGTGAAACGCCGTCTTTTTCAAGAAACGGAATCGATCTATGCCTAGCCGCGATGACACGGTCGGCGATGACTCCGGAAGAATTCCGGCTCCCGCGACGGTGACGTTCCATGACACGCTTCGTACGGCCATCCGCCGCCAACGCCTGACTCTGCAGGTCGTCTCCAGACGCCTTGGTGCACTCGGGTATCCAGTCGGGGTGTCCACTCTGGGCGACTGGCAGCACGGTAACGCCCGACCCGCCTCGGTCCCCGCCGTGCACGCGCTGGAGAAGATGCTCGGCCTTCCCCATCAAGCACTGAGCGAACTCATACCGCGTATCGAACTCAGCGAACGTTCCGGAGCACTGGGCGAACTCCTCGACCAAGTTCCGGGTGCGCGCGACCGTAATGTCGACGTGCTGTCGCGACAGGACCGGGCGTGGGCCGACGAAGCTGGCCGGATCTGGCGGATCACCTCGCGGGTGGTGCTACGGGCCAGGCGCGACGGCGTCGACCGGTACATCCTTCGGTACTTCGCCGACGCCGGCTCGGTCCTGAGCAGGATCGACGTCGAAGCCGTCGCCAACTGCACCGTCGGGCAGGTTCGCTGGCGCGCCGACGCCCCGGTGATCGTCGCCGAACTCTGCTTCGGGCAACGTCTGAGGGCCGGTGAGACCTGGCTGCTGGAATACCGTTGGACGAATCCCACCGGCGAGTCCAGCACCGTGCTCGCCCACGCCGTGCGACACCGGCTCGAGCTGTACACCCTGGAGCTCGTCTTCGACCCCGCGGCACCACCCGCGGAGTGCCACGCCTTCACCCAGACCGACTACGACGAACCGATCCGCCCCACGGCCGCGCTCGAGCTCAACACCCACCACACGGTCCACCTCATCGGAACGCCCCTGCTCACCGGCCTGCACGGCATCAGGTGGCGTCTTCGGGACTGACGTCCTGCAGACCTCCCGGCGCCACGCCGGCCAGGGGCGGGGATTGTAGACGGTCGTGCAGCGACCGTCCACATCCCTTAAGGGTCCGGATATTCGAATATTGCGACGGGCCCAGGCCACCGGAACATTCGTACCCGTCCTCGTAGCCAGCGATCGGCTCGGCCCAACGAGGAGAAGGCCGCCCGGCTCGGACTCCCTCGAAGGACACCGTCGTCCAGAGGCTGCGCTCTGTCGGGGCGGGTGGCGCCGTCAGCTTCTGCGAAATCGAGGAGTGTTGGTGAGACGCATTCTGCCTGTGATCATCGCCGTAGCCCTGTGGGCCGCGGCGGCGCTCGCGATCCCCCTTCCAGCGAAGGCCGCTTCCAGCGGCAGCTGGACCGTCAACGACCCGTCGGGCTCCGGCCCCGCCGCGGTCATCGCATTGACCAACGGCCAGTTGACGTTCTCGGCGCAACGGAGCGGGACGACGGTACTGTCGGCGCCGATCGGGATCACCGCGAACGTGGGTGACTTCAGCAGCGGCTTGAACTTCGCAAGCCGCTCAGACACCGTGACGACCCAGTCCTACACGATGACGACCGGGAAGCAGCGCTCCCGAAGCGCCACGTACAACCAGACGACCCTGGCGTTCACCGGGAGCAACGGCGCGGCCGTCGACCTGGTGGTGGTGGCCGGCGCCGAGGGAGTGGCGTACCGGTGGGTGCTGCCGGAATCCGGCGCCATCCAGGTCACCGCCGACACCGCGGGGTGGACGGTGCCGACCGGTTCCCCGGCCTGGCTCAACGACATGGCCTCGGACTATCAGGGCCAGTGGCGGACCACCACCGCCGGAGAGGCCGCGGGCGGCAACTACGCCTACCCGGCGCTGTTCAACGTCGGCGGCACCTATGTCAGCGTCGCTGAGACCGACCTCGACGGCCGCTACAGCGCCACCACATTGACCCACGCCGCCGGCACCGGCACGTTCACCACCACCCTGGAGAGCCAACCGTCCACAACCGGGCCGCTGTCCACACCCTGGCGGGTCGCAGCGGTCGGCACTCTGAACACCGTCTTCGCCAGCCAGATCGAGTTCGACCTGGCCCCGCCGTCGAAGGTCTCCGACACGTCCTGGATCAAGCCCGGCCAAGTCGCCTGGTCCTGGCTCACCCAGGGCACAGGTGACGAGAACCAGCAGAAGCAGTACGTCGACTTCGCCGCGCAGAACGGGTGGCCCTACGACCTGGTCGACGCCGGCTGGTCGGCCAGCTGGATCCCCGACCTGGTCAGCTACGCCAAAGCCCGCAACGTCAACATCCTCCTGTGGTACGACTCCAGCACCCTGCAGACCGACGCGGCGTTGCAGCAGGCCATGCAGCAGGCGGCCAACTGGGGCGTGGCGGGCGTCAAGATCGACTACGTGTTCAACCACACCCAACCCACCCTGCAGTGGTACGACAAGGTCCTCTCCCTCACCGCGAGCCTGCACCTGATGGTCAACTTCCACGGCACAGAGGTGGTCCGCGGCATGCAGCGCACCTGGCCGCAGGTCATGTCCAACGAGGCCGTCTACGGTGCCGAGCAGAAACAGGACAACGCCTCCTTCGACACGATCCTGCCGTACACCCGCAACCAGGTGGCCAGCATGGACTTCACGCCGGTCGACTTCAGCACCGCCATGGGCAACACCACCCTGGGACACCAGGTCGGCATGGCCGTGGCCTTCGAATCCGGGTGGCAGCACTACTCCGACAACCCGGCCAGCTACAACAGCCAGCCCCTGGCCCTGTCCGTTCTGGACCGGACTCCCACCGTCTGGGACGAATCCCGACTGCTCGGCGGCACACCCGGCCAAGAGGTCTACATGGCCCGGCGATACGGCAGCACCTGGTACCTCGGCGGCCTGTCCGCCGTCGGCGCCAAAACGTTCACCACCGGCCTGAGCTTCCTCGGCTCCGGACAGTACTTCGCCGAAACCGTCCGCGACGGCAGCAGCGGAGGACTGACGCGCGACACCGCCACCGTCACCTCGGCCGGCACGCTGTCGGTACCGGAAGCCGCCAACGGCGGGTTCGTCACCATCATCTGCCCGGCCACGCCGGGAATCACCGCCTGCCCCAACCCGACCGGCTCCGTCGCGAGTAACGACTTCTCGGTGGCGGTGAGTCCGTCGTCGGGTTCGGTGGCGCCTGGCTCTTCGGCTACTGCGACGGTGAACACCGCCGTGGTGTCGGGCTCGGCGCAGTCGGTATCGCTGAGCGCCAGCGGACTTCCCAGCGGCGCGACAGCCTCGTTCAGCCCCTCATCGGTGAACGCCGGCGGATCCAGCACGCTGACGATCTCCACGTCATCGTCGACTCCGGCCGGCACATACACGGTCGCGGTCACTGGTTCAGCGGCGTCGGCCACACATTCAGCTATCTATACATTGACTGTTACCGGGTCCGGCGGCGGAATCTCGAACGGTTCACACACACTGATCGCCTCGGGCAAGGCGCTGGACGATCCGAATCACTCCACGGCGACGGGAACCCAGCTGATCACCTGGGCCCCGACCGGCGGCGGGAACCAGAGTTGGGTGTTCACGCAGCAGTCCGACGGTTCGTATCAGATCGTGAACAGCGAATCGAACCTGTGCATCGACGTCTCAGGAGCCTCCACGTCCCCAGGTGCACAGGTGATCCAGTGGACCTGCCATGGCGGCGCCAACCAGCGATGGATCATCACACCGCTCGCAGGCGGCGGCTACACGATCGCCTCGCAGAACGGCGGACTGTTGCTGACCACCGCCTCAACCTCGGACGGATCACTGGTGACCCAACAGGCCAACACCGGCTCAGCCCTCCAACACTGGACCATCAGCTAAGAACACAGCCAGCCGGAGCCCAGCAACTTTCCGCGGCTTCATGTTCTGGCCAATCCAGCCAGGAGAAGGGCGGCCGGTTCGACCCAGGCCGGCCGCCCGCTTCGTGATGGAAACTGCATAAGTGCGTGTGATGTGGCCGCCCTCGCGGAGGGTTGCGAAGGCCAACCCGCGCGGCCAGCTGTGGATCGTCACCGACAACCTGTCCTGGCACAACAGCGTGTCCACCCGCGAATGGCCGGCCGAGCACCCGCGGATCCGCCACGCTTTTTCATCCCGACCCGGGCCTGCTGGCTGAACCTGCAGGAAGGCTGGTGGCGCCTCTTCCGCAAGACCGCGCTGGCCGGAGTGTCCTTCGCCGAGACCACCCGGATGGCCACCGCCCAGCTCAACGCCCAAGCCAAGCCCTGGACCCGGGAAGACCACCACCACCGACCAGGCTCCTGCGACGCCGCTTCACCTACATCCTATGAACCACACGGCCCAACCGCCCGAAACGAAACAAAACACTCTAGAGGGTACGCCTGCGGGGCAGACGTGCGGCACCGGCGGCGGCTTCACACCGCAGACGTTCGTGTTCAACGCTACCGTCGGACACACCTAGGAGCTGAGGGTCATCGACTACGCCGTCCCGCCGAACTGCACCGGTGACACAGCCTCCGGTTGCCATGTGATCGACGTGACCTTCCAGGGCAACGCCACCGGCCATGACATCGCTACCGCAGTTACCAGCTGACGGGCTCGCCGGTCGCTCAGCGACTGCGGACGCTCACTCCCTGAACGTTGGAAGTGCTCAGCCATCCGGGACCGTCTCCGGCCTGGCGGTGCCGTAGGAGAGGCGCTGCCAGGATGGGCACGGTCTTCACCAGCGGGAAAGCTCCCGCCTAGTCATCAGCGGCATGGTCTGTTTGTGACCTGGAACAGCCTGGAGGTCGCTCGCGGGCCCGCGGATGAGTTCGCAACACGACGAGAGCGGGACAACACTCAGCTCGGCATACCCAGCCGCCACATCACTCACTCGCTACCGAGGTTTGTCACGACGAAGGCCGACTCGCGAACCACGCTCGCACCGGGCGCCTGCGCATGATCCAGTACGCGTTGACACTCTCGATGTCGCGTCAACGCTACGTTGCCCGGTAGCCGGTAGCCGTAGCCGTAGCCGGTAGCCGGTAGCGACCGGGATCGTCACCGATCGATCCCCGCCACGCCCGAACGGCGCGCCGAAGACGTACCGGGATGACGGGCCGGCCACCGGCCTTACCTGTGCGACCAGCGCAAACGGTGCGTCAACCGACCCGTGCCGAATCTGGACACTGATATCTGCCGGCCTCGGGCCTCTGGTACTGTCC
Organism: Catenulispora rubra; assembly: GCF_015356825.1. Lineage (GTDB taxonomy): Bacteria > Actinomycetota > Actinomycetes > Streptomycetales > Catenulisporaceae > Catenulispora > Catenulispora rubra. Next base: position 102,968 of record NZ_JAACYW010000004.1, read on the forward strand.
CGGCACGATCCGCCAGCCCCGGGAGGCCGTCAGTGGTGTCCGATGAGTATCAAGATCCCGACCGGGCCGCGACCGCCGACTCCGGCCCGCTCCAGAACCTGGCGCGAGAGTTGGTCGCGCTGCGGGACGCCGCCGGATTGAGCTTGAAGGAGTGGGAGCGGATCGTCCACTCCAGCGACTCTTCGCTGTCGCGCTACCTGTCGGGGCGCTCCATCCCTCCATGGAGCGTCGTCGAAGCCATGTGCCGGGCCACCGGGCGTGAGACCGGTGCGCTGCGGGAGCTGTGGTCGCAGGCGCGGTTCGGCGCAGATCGTGCCGGCCGCGCTCGGACGCGACGACATGCCGCGCGCGCCGTTGTGCTTCGTCGGGCGGGCCGCCGAGTTGGAACGGCTGGTGGACGCCCCCGGGCTGTGGGTCGTCGACGGGATGGCCGGGGTCGGCAAGACGACGTTGGCCGTCCGGGCCGCCCGGGCGCTCGCGCCGGTCTGTCCCGACGGCCGGATCTTCCTGCATCTGCACGGTCACACCTCCGGTCGCGGCCCGCTGGATCCCGGTACCGCGCTGGAGGCGCTGCTGCGGGCGCTGGGCCTGGGTGCGGACCGGATTCCCCAGGACCGGGACGAGCGGGCCGCGCTGTGGCGCTCGGAGCTGGCCCGGCGGCGGCTCGCCGTGGTGCTGGACGACGCGGCGGACACCGCGCAGATCAGGCCTCTGCTTCCCGGATCCGGCCGCAGCGCCGTACTGGTGACCAGCCGGCGGCGGCTCACCGGTCTGGACGGCGTGCGGACGCTGTCGCTGGACGTGCTCAGCCGGACCGAGACCGATGAGCTCTTCGCGGGCTTGACCGGCGCCGAACGGGTGGCCGCCGAGCCGGAGGACTGTGCGTTGGTGGCCGAGCTGTGCGGACATCTGCCGCTGGCCGTGCGCATCGCGGCGGCCCGGCTCCAGCACCGGCCGGCCTGGACGTTCGGCCGGCTGGCCGAACGGCTGCGGGACGCCGGGCGGCGCCTGGGCGAGCTGGAAGCCGACGACGGAGGCGTCGCCGCGGCGCTGGCCCTGTCCGCGCACCAGCTCGACGAGGCCAGGCTCCGCTTCTTCGCGCTGCTCGGCCTGGCGCCCGGATGCGATGTCGACGCCCACCTGGCCGCGGCACTGGCCGACATCGACCTGGCCGAGGCCGAGCGCCTGCTGGACGGCCTGGTCGACGTGCACCTCATCGAGGAGCCCGCACCCGGTGCCTTCCGGCTGCACGCGCTCACCCGGGACTTCGCCCGCGGCGAGCACGTCCCCGACGGCGAGGCGGCCCGGGCCCGCATGATCGACTACTACACCGCCTACGCCACGCGCGCCGCGTTCCTCCTGGACGCGCACCAGGCCCGCAGTGCCGGCTTCACAGAGCCCGAACCCGCACCGCGCCACGTTCCGGTGCTGGCCGACCGGTCCGAGGCGGCGGCCTGGTTCGACGAGCAGATCGGCACGATCTTCCACCTCGCCGCCGACGCGCTCGCCCACGGCTGGCCCGAGCGGACGGTGGCGCTGGTCCGTCGGCTCAATCGCTTCTTCATCATCCTGGGCCGCACCGACGAGTGGATCGAGATGAGCGAACTGGGGCTGGCCGCGGCGCGGCGTACCGGCAACCGGGACGACCAGGCCTGGGCGCTGCTCGCCCAGTCCGCCGCGCACCGTCGCCGCGGCGACGTCCAGCGCGCCGTGGCGTGCCTGCGCGAGGCCGACCGGATCGCGCAGGCCGGCCCCCGGGTCACCGACGCCGGCTACATCCTCAACGCCCTGGCAGTGACGCACGCCGACCTGTGGCGGCTAGCCGAGGCGGCCGACTACTTCGCCCGCGCGATCGAGATCTTCCAGTCCGAGGGCCGGACCCGCGGTCTGGGCATAGCCATGACCAACCTCGCCGACATCCTGCTCCGCCAGGGGCGGATCGACGAGGCGGTCGCGCAGGGCGAAGCGGGACTGGCGATCATGGAGGCGGACGGGAACGAAACCGCCGGGATCGGCACGGGATCGACCATCGTCGGCGACGCCCACCACGAACGCGGGGACTACGCCTCGGCACTGGCCCACCATCGGCGGGCCCTGGAGATCGCCGAGAACCTCGACTTCCAGGAGCTGTTCGCGGACGCGCACACCGGTGTCGGCAACGCCCGGCGGGCCGTCGGCGACGTGGAGGCCGCGCTGCGCCACCACGAGGAGGCGGTCCGGGTCCTGGACAAGATCGGGGACCATCCCAGCCGGGCGGACATCCTCAACAGCCTGGCCCGGACCCTCCTGGACGCCGGCCGTCCGGAAGCGGCCGGGAAGGCCGCCGCCGATGCGCTGGAGGCTGCTCGAGGCAGTGGGAACCCCTACGAACAGGCGCGGGCCCTGGAGACGACGGCAGCCCTCTGCGAAGCCGGTGAGCCCGGCTCCGCGGCCCGATACCGGGAGCAGGCCGAGGCGCTCCTGCTGCGCCACGGCCTGCCGCCGAACCGTCACCTGTCCCAGGACGTCACCGCCGCAGGGCCATCGGCTTGATCCCGACAGTGCTCTGCGACGTCGTGTTGACGATGAACTGGTTCGCCAGCGCCGCGTAGTACAAGTCGTTCGGGTAGTAGGTGCCGTTGGAGTTGTAGAGGTAGGCCGTGTTGACGGCGGTGCCCGCGTCCGTCCCCGTCGTGCTGACCGCGGCGGCGAAGTCGATGACGCCGTCGGCGTTCCCGCTCAGGTATGCCCCCGCCGATCCCTTGATCGCCGAGTTCACCGCTTCCCGTACCGCTTCCTGCCCGGCGCCGAACGCGGCGTTCGGCGGGATCGTCGCCACGTAGACCGTGGTGAGGCCGAAGCCGTTGTTGGTAACCACGTTCGGGTCGGAGGAGTCGTCGGTGGTGAAGTGCCGGATCTGCTGGGACAGCGCCACGAGCCGGTTCTCGACATCCGTCGCCGAGGCGCCGGCCAGGATGTCGGCGGTCCCGGTGGAGATGAGCACTGTCCGGACGTTCCCCTGTTCCAGCACATCCCGGTCGACGGGATCCAGCGCGCTCAGCGGGGTGCCCCCGCTGGTCACCGTCGGCAGCAGGTTGTTCGAGACGTTCCAACTGTCCCGGCCCTCGCCCAGCACGCCATAGGGGACCACACCGCCGTTGCCGGCGGCCAGATCCGCGGCCAGCACATCGGACAGGTGGTGCTGTCCGTCGCCCGAGGCGGTGTCCGCGTTCACGGTCTGATCGCCGTAGAGCACCAGCGATCCCGTCGTCGCCCCCGGCGTCAGGACGTCGACAGCGGTCAGATACGCGATGTCCGCGGTCGTAGCCGCTCCCGTTCCGGTGAACGCCGCCCCGGTCGCGTCCAGCGCCGCGTCGGTGTTCGCCGCCGACAGATAGACCGGCTGCTGCGAGCTGGCGTGGGCCGGATACCGGCTGACGGTCCCGGCCGCGTGCAGGCTCACCAACAGCGTCGACTCCTGCGCCACCGACAGCGGCACCGGATCGCTCACCGCGTCGCCGCCGGCGATCATCGTGACCGCAGTGGAGCCGCCGAACGTGAGGCGCGCCGGCGGAGCGACGGGCACCGCACCGCTGCTCTGCACGGCGACCGAGACGTCGTCCAGCGTCACCGGCGCCGTGCCCAGCGCGTTGGACAGATGGACGCGCACCGAACCGCCGGTGGCGTTCCCGAGGCTGACGTGCACCGGGATCCGGACGGTCTGCGCGGTCAGGGTGCCGGTGTTCGCAAAGTCCTGACGAGCTGACCAGGTGCCGGTCCAATTCTCCGTGTTCGCCGGAGAATTCGCGTACGACGACCCGCGGATCCCGATACCGAAGACGTGCAGCGCCGGTACGCCGGCCACCACGCCGTTGCTCACCACCGGCAGCGAGACGGACGCTATCGGCTGGCCGGGGCAGACCAGCGGGACCGCCACCGCGTACAGCCGGGTGGTCGTCGCCTGCTGCTGGTTCCCCAGCAGGTTGCGATGCGCGAAGGAGACCACGGCCGAGGTCGCGGGCCCCGCGGTCCAGTCCGGCACGGTGTCCAGAGTGTACGACTGGGCACCGCAGGATCCTGAGTAGGTGATGCTGCCGCCGGCGTTGGTGACCGCTCCATCGGTCGCCGCGACGAGGAAGACCACCGCGTTCCCGGCGTCGGCGACCCCTGCGGGCACGGTGACCGTCTGCCCGGACGCCGCGATGTTGTCGCCCGACCCGGCCGCGTACGCCGGCACGGTCATCGGCGCGCCGTCGATCGTCACCGCGGCACCCGGAGTCCAGCCCTGGGCGGCCAGGTCGGCGGCGGAGAAGCTGCTCCCGCCGCCGTCCGCGTCCGCGGCACCGGTGTTCGTGTCCTGACTGATCGCCGTGTTGTCCAGACAGGCGGTCAGCGCGGTCAGCGAGCACGTCGCGCTCATCGGCGAGACCCGCAGGAAGTCGATGCCCGCCTGGTAGCCCTGCGCTGAGGCGTTCTTCCCGGTGATCGAGAGCGTCAGGGTATGGATTCCCGCGCTCAACTGGAGCACGTTCCCGGAGGCGTCCCTGGGCGCGCCGAAGTCCCGGTAGTACGTGATCACAGTCGCGCTGTACGCGTCGAAGGACGGCACCAGCGTGGCCGGAGCGGTCGATCCCTTGTCCAGCACGAGCGAGTACTGCCCGTAGTCGTTCGCCCTGGTCAGGTTGGCGCCGAGGTCGTAGACGCCGGTCTTGGGCACGGAGAAGCTGAAGGTCGCACTGTCGCCGGCCGCCAGTCCCGTGCCCGAGAGCATCGCCTGCGCGCCGTCCGCGAAGTGCAGACCGCAGCAGTCCTTCTGGACGATCAGGGCGGTGTTGGCGGAACTCGCCGCGGAGTACGTGCCGGCCGGGATCGGCGGCGTGGCCGTGCTGTCACCGTCGACCAGCTTGTCGCCGTAGGCGAACACCGGCGTGGTGAATCCGGCGTAGAACAGGTAAGTGGTCTCCGGGCCGGTGTTCCCGGCCTGGTCGACGGCTCGTACGTAGACCCGGTGCGGTCCGACCGTCCCCGGGGCGAAGACCGGCTGCGCCCAGCCGTTCACCACCTCGGCACCCGTGCCGTTGTCGGCCGTGGCCCAGTACGTCTTCCCCGGCGTGATGACCGTACCGCTCAACGTCGGCGGCGAGCCGGAGCCGTTGTTGTAGACGGTGCCGCTCAGATCGCCGTCCAGCGAATACATGTAGCCCTTCACGTTGTCACCGCTGGTGAAGAACGTGAACTTTCCAACGTCGGTGTACGCCGCGCCGGAGGTCTTGGCCGGGAACTGCGCCGAGACGACGCCGGGCGCGTTGGGCGCCGTGGTGTCCACGGTGAACGACTGGACCGCGGTGCAGCCGCACACCCACCCGCCGCCGGAGTCGTAGTGGCCGTCCCAGTAGCCGGAAGCGTTGGTGTCAGTGGCCTGCCATGAGTACCCCCCGTCCGCGAGCGTTCCGGTCGTCCAGTCCGTGCCGTTGACCGTCGTCCCGGTGGCCGGGCCCAGGCCGGAGCCGACGACGGTGCCGGCGGAGTTCTTCAGGGTGTAGTGCATCTGCACACCCTCGCCGTCGCTGTCGGAGGCGCGCGCCGACAACGTCGGGGTGGAATCACTGATGAACCACGAGCCGCTGTCTTTCACCGCTCCGTTGATCTTCGGAACGCCGGTGCCGTCGAGCAGCTGAGGCCGGACCGTGTAGGTCACCGAGAGCGTGGCCCCGCCGCCGGAGGCGAACTGCTTCCACTGGTCGGCGTTGCTCTCGTCGGGGGACACCAGAGCGAACGACATGTGCGAGTTCCCGGCGGCGGCCGCCGCGGCGACCTCCTTGGTGGCGGTGAACTGGAGCGTGCTGGGAGTGACATAGCAGGCGCTGGGGCACCCGGCCTCGTCACTCTTCTGAGAGTCCACCACATACAGCCAGCACGGTTGCTTCGACCAGTTGAGGTCGCTGGACGACCAGCCCGCCGGGTCGCAGGTGGCCTCCATGTCCACCGGTTCGGGCGTGGTCCACTTCGCCGACCAGTAGTCCTTCACGTAAAGGTTGGCGCCGAGGATGATCGCGTTCTTCACGCCGCTGGTGTCCACCGTGTAGTACGTGCGGGCGCGTTCCCCGTTGCCGTCCGGCCAGTTGTCGTAGCCCTCCCGGGGATGGTCGTTCGTCGCCGTCGAGGTGGAGTCGTAGATGTTGTCGCCGTTGTCGGAGATCCGGGCCCAGTGCTGCTGGGACGGGTTCCCCGACCAGGCCGGGTCGATGTAGGCCGGGAACTTCGTGGTCGGCGAGGTCAGCAGCGCCTGGTCCGGGACGAGCGTCTCGGAGTGCGCGGTCACGGTCACACCGACCTCGGCCCGCCGCGCCGATCCCGCGCCCGCGGCCGAACCCGGCTCGGCGGCCGCGGCTCCGGCGGCGTTCGCCGGGTTCGTAGTGGCGCCCTTTGCGGGAACCGCCTGCGAGGAGTCCCACATCGTCGCCCGATCGGCGTGGAAGACGGTGTTCCCCTGCGCATCGGTGGCGACCGCACCGCCGTCTGGAGTTCCGGCGACGCTGACGCCGGACTCCGACGTCGTCAAAGTCAGCATCCGCAGCGTGGGGTTCTTCGCTGCCTGAGCGTCGTGCACCACCAGTAGTTGGGAGAAGCCCGCGGAGTTCGCGGTCAACCGCAGGTCCACGCCGGGCAGCACGTCTGCGTAGGTGGCGACCGGACCGGCCAGAGTCGGCGCCGGAAGCGGCGTGGGCCAGCTGAAGGAAAGGGTCTTCGTGTCCTGTGTCAGCTCGGCCATCGGGCCTTTGCCGCCGCCGGAGAAGACGACGCCGGTCGCGGTGGCGGCGGGCTGGACCGAGCCGTCGGGCCGCCGCGAGAGCGTCGGGTCGATGGCGACCCAGACCCCGTCGCGCAGGGCCCGGACCGGCGAGGTGCTCTCGGTGAGGGTGAAGGTGCCGTCGGGGTTCGCCCGCACCTGCGAGGCGGCGTCGGTGTCGGCGCCGACGACGACCGGTTTCCCGGATGCCCGCGCGGCGGCCGAGGCACGGCTCTGAGCTGTCTGTACGGCCGGGATCGCAGGCGCTGCGGGTGCGGGTGCTGGTGCTGGTCGGACGCCCTGGGCCGTCGCACCGGGCTGGAGCTGCCACCCGGCCGCCGCCCCGGCCGGCGCGGCCGGGGCGACCCCGGTCAGCGCCAGCCCGAGCACGGCCGCGGCCACAGCCCGGCTCTTCAGTTTCTTGGACTTGGACACAGTGGTCTGCGGATCTCTCTGTTCGAAGGACGGGGATGGGCAGATGCGGGGAAGGCCGGGGGGATCAGGGTGCGAGGAAGACCAGGTTCGGCTCCTGCGACCCGACGCCCTCGTAGTAGCTCATCCGCCGGGACCCGTCGTGCAGGCCGAACAGCGGACCGATCTCACCGGCGAAGGGGTTGCCGCCGGGCTTCTCCCGGGCCTGGCCCAGATTCTGGACCGACTCGCCGTTCGACGGATACTGATACGCCTCGATGGACGGGTAGACCGTGCCGGCGTACTGGAACGAGATGACGCCCTGCGGGCTGATGTCCAGCCCGACCCGGCCGTGAATCGAGCCGCCGAAGTTGGCGACACCGTCGGTGGCGTGCACGTTCGCGGTGAACCCGGCGTGCCCGCCGTCGCTGCCCTCCTGCCCCCACGAGGTCGTGACGGTCAGGCTGTTGAGGCTGCCGGGTCCGTTGATGTCCCGGGCCGCATGGCAGTAGAAGTCGATACAGCTCCGCTGGCCGGTCATGCTGACCTGTCCGGTGTCGGTGTTCCAGGCGATGACCACCCGGCTGCTGGCTCCCGGGTCGTCGGTGAAGCCCCGGTCGTCGCCGTGGCCGACGCCCAGGATCCGGCCCGTGGAGATGAAGAACCGGACCAGGATGATGCCGTTGCCGGGCGCGGAGGCGTCGGTGCTGATGAAGCCCTGCCGTGCTCCCTCCGGGATCTGCCCGTCGAAGAACTTCTTCAGGACGTCGGTGTAGGTCTGCCGGTTGGCCGAGGGGTTGAACGGCGCAGGCCACCAGCTTGGATAGTGGTAGGTCGAGGGGTCGTTCCCCCACCGGGAGAACGGGTGGTCGAAGATGGTGTCGCAGTATGTGTACTGGCAGTTGCCCGCATAGCCGTGGCTCTGGGCGACGTCGTAGCTGACACCCGGGTTCTGCAGCGGGTCGGCCCACCAGTCGTCCAGACCCGTCGGGTCGCTGCTGGTCACCGGATTGTTCGCGGCGTAGGCGTAGCCGCCGAGCTGCCGCGGCGACTTGGCCTCCAGCACCGGGTCGATGCTCAGGAAGCGGCCGGTCGACGGGTCGTACTCACGCGCGCCGATGCCGACGTACCCGGTCCCGGCATCCGTCGCCTTGCCGAGATAACCGTGGGTGGCATCGGGCCACCCGCTCGCGGCGGTTCCGCGAGCCTGGCCGAACGGCGTGTAGGCGCGCCGGGTCACGGCCTGCGTGGTGGTGTCCATGGCCAGCGTCGCGGAGGCGTTCAGGTCGGTGACGAGGTAGCTCACGCCGCCACCGGGCAGGCTGGAGCGCACCGCGATCGGGGCGCCGACGCCGCCGGAGCGGTACGTGCGGACCGCGCCGGCCACGGTCGCCGGAGTGGTCGCGGTGTTGACGACGATCTCGGTGTCGCCGGCGAACAGCGTGGTCTGCCCGGCGTCGCGGCGGATCAGCTGGTTGCCTTCGGCGTCATAGAGGTAGGAGGTGACATCCGTGCCCTGGGTCACCGACTGCAGGTGGCCCTCGTCGTCCCAGGACATGGTCTGCGACGACCCGGCCGACGGCGTCCGGCTGACCGTGTCCCCCATGGCGTCGTACGCGTACCGGATGCTGGCGGCGCCCGCGGGCCCGGTGCTGTTCTGGGCCGTCATCGTGTGCTGCTGGGGGCCGTTCGGGCAGGTCGTCGTGCAGCCGTCGACATAGGTGGTCTGGGTGTCGCCGGAGGCGCCGCCGACGGCGTGGTCGGTCTCGGAGGTCCGGTCGCCGACCGGGTCATAGGCGTAGGACTGGTAGTAGGCGCCCGCGCCGCCGGCCAGGGCCGAGGACGTCGGCGGGTTGGCCGCGCAGCCGTCGTTCGCGGTCCACGCCGCGCTGAGCTGGACGAGCGCGTTGTAGCTGAAGCACTGCTGGTCGGTGACGGTCGTGCCGGTCTCCTGCTGCTGGTCGGTCACCGCGGTCGGGTTGCCGGAGACGTCGTATCGGTAGGACGTGTCGTCGACGGCCTGCACGGTGCCCTGGCTCTTGGAGGTCAGGACGTCGGTCAGGCGGCGGGTCTGGTCGTCGAAGGTGTTGGTGATCCAGGCCGGGTTGCTGGTCGGGCCGAGCGTCAGCTGCGCGACCTCGCCGGTGTTGGTGTAGGCGGTGCCGCCGACGTAGGTCCAGATCCCGGTCGTGGTGGTCGGGTCGCCGAGCGTGTCGTGCTTGTAGACCACGGCCTCACCGAGGAGCCCGCCGGCTTTCGGCTCGTCCTCCTCGGTGAGCGCGCCGGTGACCGGCGAGTAGGAGTAGGACACCGTGTAGGTCGTCGGCAGCGGCGCCTCGGCGTCCGGCAGTGTGATCGTCTGCCCGGTCGGCTTGCCGAGGCTGGTGAAGCCGGTGGTCGCCACGGTGTAGCCGCCGGAGACGCCCTGCACGTAGCGGGTTGAGGAGGTGGGTTGTCCGGCCTGGAGCGTGTCGTAGGTCCAGGAGGCGAACTCGAAGCCGCCCTTGGACTTGTCCGACGCCGCGAGCTTGCGGCCCTGCAGGTCGTAGGTGTAGTCGAGCTCGACGTCGCGGGAGTCCTTGCTCCAGATCTGGTTCCCGGCGTCGTCGTAGCCGTACGTCGAGGTCCCTGCGTCCGGGTCGGTCTGGCTGGTCTTGCGGCCGCGCAGGTCGTAGCCCGTGGTCCACTTCTGGCCGTCGGGGCCGGTGACGGTCTGGGTCATCCCGGCGGCGGTGTACGAGTACTTCGTCTGGTTGACCGTGCCTCCGGTCACCGTGAACCCGGCCGCCGTGCTGCCGCTGAGCGTCGGCGCCGCGGTGTACTGGTCGAGCTCCGTGGTCTTGCCGCGGGCGTTGGTGTACGTGGTCTGCGTCACCGCCCCGGCCGGCTCGACGACCGTGGTGCGGTCGCCGGCGTAGGCGGTGCTGGTCGCGGAGGTCTTGGCGCCCAGGTGCTCCTCGGTGACCAGGTCGGCGCGGCCGAGCGCGTCGTAGTCGGTGACGACGGTGCTGGGCAGGTACTTCTGGGCGACCGAGGCCAGCAGCGGCGACGGCGAGCCGCTCACCGCGTAGTCCTTGTCGCTCAGGACCGCCCAGCCGTGCGAGTCGTACTGCGTGTCGGTGACCAGCGTCGAGCCGTTCTCGGCGGTGACCTGGGTCTGCCGCACCCGGCCCATCGCGTCGGACAGCGCCTCGGACACCGTGTACGACCCGTTGTCCAGCAGCGACTCCGTGGTCACGACGGACGGCGAGGTGCTCGAGAGCTGGTACGTGTAGACGGTGTTCGCGGCCTGCCTGGCGCTCTTGGATTCGTTGGGCTGCCACACGGCCGTGGTGCGGCCGAGCTCGTCGTAGGTGATGTCGGTCTTCAGCCCGGCGACGTCGACCTTCTCGATCGGCAGCGCCCGGGCGGCGTCGAACAGTGTGGTCGAGGTCTGATAGGTCGGCGACGTACCCGCCGTGACCTGGGTGCTGACCTGGATCTTCGTCGGCAGGGCGCCGGAGGCTGGCGTGTAGCTCGTGGTCGTGGTCTGCGCCAGGCTCACTCCGCCGGGTGCGGTCGAGGAGGGCGTGCGCACCCGGGTGAGGATCCGGCCGTACTGGTCGTAGGTGGCGGTGGAACCGGCGACGAAGGCGCTCGCCGTCGGCCCGGACGCGGCCGAGGCCTGGTCGGTCTCGGTGGCGTCACCGGTCGTGGGCGCGGTGCCGCCGGAGGCGCCGTTCCAGGTGAAGGCGTTGCCGTCGTACGCGGTCCGGGAGTCGGAGATCAGCGTGCCGGTCTGGGGGGCGTTGGCCGCGGTGCAGTCCTGGGCGCTCTTGACGGCCTCGGCGGCGAACGCCAGGCCCTTCGCCGTGTTCACCGCGTAACGGGACCAGGAGCACTGCGCGACGTTGGCCGGATCGGAGACGTCGCCGCGGTCGTCGGTCTGGAGCAGCAGGCCCGTGGTGGGCTGGTTGAGGGCGGTGTCGTAGAACTGGTCGGTCTCGGTGGCGCGCCAGCCGCCGGTGACGGCCTGCCGGACGTGGGTGGCCGCGGTGCGGACCATCTGTGCCGTGAGGTCGGGCAGGCCGGTGCGGGCGCGGGTCGCCGTCGGACCGATGATCGTCGGCACGGTGACCGTCGCCTGGTTCAGCACGCCGCCGACGGCGGTGTCGCCGGTGTAGGCGTCCTGCTCGAAGACCTGCCCGGACAAGGCGTCGGAATCCTTCACCGAGTAGGCGCCGTCGGTCGAGGAGACTGTGACAGACCTCTTACCTCCGCCTGGCTGCGTGTCGCCGTCCATGCCGCGCAGATACGTGCTGATCGACAGTGAGGCCTGGTCGTACACCTTCTGCCCGTCGGTGAGGTGGAAGACGTTGGTGTCACCGGTGCGGGTCTCCACCGAGGCGTAGCCACGGAACTGGCCGTAGGTGCGGTTCGCGGCCTTGACCACTTCGTTGTCGTCGTAGTGCCAGGCCGCGCCGCCGTCGTACTTGTAGGTCGTGAGCAGCTCCGGCTGGGTGTTGTCCGGATTGATGTTGTGCTGATCCGTGGTCAGCACACTGTGCACCCGGTATTTGTAGAACCAGTCCAGCTCCGGGGCGACGGCGCCCGGTGGCGTCCAGGACACCGGGAAACACGGCAGGGTGTTGGTCGACGGGTCCGCGGGCACGTTGCTCTTCGTGCAGGTGGTCGGGTCGTAGGTGACCGTGGTCTGGGCCCCGGTGTCCGAGGTGACGGTGTTGATGCGGTCGTGGTACATCACCGGCAGCGAGGGGACCGTCCCGATCCGGTTGGGCAGCTGAAACGGCGGATCGAAGGAGGTCGGCGGGTTCGGCGGGGTGTTCGCGCCGCCGCCGCCGGTGTCCAGACCGGTGCGCTGGATCGAGTCCAGCCACAGGGTCGGGGCGTGGTCGCCGCCGTCGGGGAACGACTGCGCGAAGGAGTACTTGTCAACCTGCTGTGTCGCTCCGTTGACCTGCACCTGGGTGGTGATGGAGGTCAACCGCTCGCGGGACCAGAAGCTGGGGCCGTGGTTCGCGCAGGAGACGCCCTGGGCACAGTTCAGATCGATCGGCACATCGGGCCAGTAGGCGGCGTTCGCCGTCGTGAACTGCGCATCCGTGCACTTGTTGCCGGCCGGCGACCCGGCGATACAGCGCTCTGCGACGCTGAACAGCACCTGCTCCGGCGCGGTCCCGGCGTACACGGTCGAGGCGGTCATGCCGTAGTCGATGCGGGTGAGATAGCCGCCGCGGTTGTAGGCCACGCCGGTGTTCTTCATGTCGGCGCCGTAGTAGTTGGTCTCCGGCTGGTAGTAGTAGGCGGTGGCGTTGTTGTGCAGGTCCACCACGTAGTCCAGGTTCCAGCGCCAGCCCTGCAGGCACGAGGAGGCCGCGAACGTCGAGGCATGGCAGGGATCGCCGTCGTGCGCCCCGTACACCGGAACCGTCCACGCCGACTGCGTGGTCTGGTCGTTGCCGGCGAAGCCGGGCAGCTGGTTCATCCCGAAGTAGAACTGGACGCCGTTCTCGGTCACGCGCCAGTACTCGCCGTCATGGGTCCCGTTGACGCCGCCGGTCAGCTGCTCGATCTTCTCGGTCCCGGAGTCGGTGGCCGCGTGGAAGGTCTTGGTGGCGTCGTCATAGACGACCTGCGTCGACTGCCCGTTCAGCGACAGGGTGAGAACCTGCCCGGCCCAGCAATTGTCACCGGAGTACTGCGGCGCGCCGGACGACGAATCGTCGGTGCAGCTCTTGTACGTGCGCTCGATGTAGCCCTCGGGAGAGCTCCAGCCGTCGCCGAGCCAGGAGGACTGGTTGTTGGTGCCCTCGGTACGGCCGTCCTGGCTGGAGGAGTCGTAGTCCAGGGAGATCGACGGCGTGGGCCCGGCGATCGCAGGCGGCACCTGAATCGGATAGGTGTAGTTGAACGAACCGGTGTTGCCGCCGACCGACCACGAGCCCGTCGGCGAAAGCGACGAGGCGGCGTAGGTGCCAGAGGATCCGCCGGTACCGGAGGTCGCGGCGAGCACCGTCCCCTGCGGCGTGAGCGCGACGTCAGCGGCCAGCGGCGACCCCCCGACCGGCGCGAGCGGCTGCTGCCGCTGGCACGCGGCGACGCCGGGAGTCGTCACCGCGCACGCCGGCATCTGGACCAGACGAAGCCGCGCGGCGTAATCCCCGCCGAACGCCGCCACGAACGACGACGGGTCGACGGAAACGCCGACCGGCCCACTCCCGGACGTCGGAGTGAGGGAGAACAGGATGCCGTGAACGCCGGCGGCTTGCGCGGTGCTCTGGTCGGTCAGCGTGACCCGGGCCCCGGCAGGCCGGGCGCCGGAAGCACCCGAGGCGTTCGAGGCGTCCGAGGCGTCCGAGGCGTCCGAGGCGTCCGAGGCGTCCGCAAATGCAGACTTCTGCGATGCCCCACCGGAAACGGCGGCGACCCGGCCGATCGAGACCGGCGACGTACCCGCACGGACCAGATCGGTCCTCGCCGAGCCGGCACCAGCCGCCGTCTTATCGCCCGTCGCATTCCCACCGCTCGCCGCGCCGGCGAAATCCGCGACCGCGGTCCCGGCACCGGGCAGCTTGGAGGCAACCGTGGGGTCGTAGAGCCCTGCCGGACTCGGAGTCTTGAGCGGGACCGGCTGCACCAGCGTGTGCGGCAGCACCCGCCCCAGGTCCGCCACGGGCGGCCGCGCCTTCGCGGGCATCCCAGCGGCCCCCGCGCTCGCAACGACCGCCGTCATCGAGGCAACCAGACTCAGGGAACTGACTATCAGGATTCCGCTACGCAGATACCGACTCACGACCCACCCTCCCTTGCCGAGCAGCACCTGTGTCAGGAGCCTGACTGCATGCTCGCAGCGACGGCTGGGCCCGGCACAGGGCCGCAACCGGATGTGGGATGAATGTGGGACGGCCACGAGGAGGGCGAGAAGGTCCGCTCATCGTGCGAAGGGGCTGTTTCCGTCGTTTCAGGCCATGCGTGGCGGCCGGGAAGGTGAACCGGGCCATGCCGGTGTGCGCGGTGGCGGTCAGCTCGGTCTTGACCGGGGTGGAGCCGGTCGTCGCCGTGTAGTAGCCGGCGGTGCTGGTGCCCGCGGCCGCAGCCGCAGTGAGTATGGCGGCGGCTATGGAGCGAAACAGGGGTTTGTGTTTGTGGCTGGTCATCATTCTCTTCTCACGCCAGAAGGTGGATTACAGCGCTTCGTGATCGGCGCTTGAGGACTGTCAGAAGCCGCGCCTCCCGCCACGGGAGGAACCGGCAGGGGACGCACCGGCGGATCGGGTCACATCCGGATCAGGATGCGGGCTGCCAGGCTCGGACGTAGGCGACCTTCATCTCCCCCGCCGTGCCGGTGGTGGTCGTGGCGCCGGAGTCGTTCGCCGACGCGAGGTCGAGGACGATGTACTGCGGCGATGCGGTGTTCAGGTACTCGCTGCCGACCTCGGTGCCGTCGTAGTAGAACACGACGGTGCCGTCGGCTTGCCAGTCCGCTCCGTACGTGTGCCAACCGGTGTGGTCCCCGGTGGGGCAACCGCCTGCCGCCTGCGGGTTGGCCGGGGTGCCCCAGTGGATGTGATAGCACGCAGAGCCGTCCAGGCCCTCCATGGCGTCGATCTCGCCGTTCGACGGCCAAGGGTCCTGCCCGTCGAGCCAGAACGCCGGCCAGTTGGTGATCCCCTTGGAGCCGGGCGAGGCGTAGACCTCCGCCTCAACGGCGTCACCGGGAGACAACGTGACCGGGTTGGTCGCGTATCCCGGGCCGGTGCTGACGATGCCGCCGGTCAACGCCGACGACGACCCGTCGCAGGCTTCGTTGAGCTCCTGCAGGAC
This sequence comes from Catenulispora rubra, assembly GCF_015356825.1. Lineage (GTDB taxonomy): Bacteria > Actinomycetota > Actinomycetes > Streptomycetales > Catenulisporaceae > Catenulispora > Catenulispora rubra. The sequence continues at coordinate 117,972 of NZ_JAACYW010000004.1, forward strand.
GAGTTCACCCCCGGTGATCTGCTGGGTGGGCCCGGTGGAGCACCACGTGTTGTTCGCGCTCCCCCACCTGCCGAACGGCGAGACGGTGGACCAGTTGTGGTCGTTCGCCAGCGAGCCCTCATCGAACTCGTCGTCGAAGGTGCTGTTCCAGCTGCCGGGGATGCCGGCCGGCGCGGCACCGGCGGGTGGCTTCACCAGGAAGGTCTTCGACGGCAGATTGGTCCAGACCCCGCCGACCTCGTACGCGCCGAAGTAGGTGTACGTGCCGGCCGGGAACGTCTCCGCGTTCGGCTGGAAGGTCAGTTTCGACGTGGTCAGCGTGACCGCCTCGGCACCGGTGAAGTCGTAGCCGGCACCACCGGAAGACCGGACGGCGACGGTCAGCGCCTGCACCGGCAGTGTGCCGGAAGCGTGGACCACCAGGGTGGCCCGCACGCTGCTGGATGTCGCCGGCGCGGACGGGTTGATCGACAGCGAGTCCTCGGTCACGGTCACCGAGGCCGCCGAGGCCGCCGAGGCCGGAGGGGCGCCGAAGCCGCCGACCGCCAAAGCCGCGACAAAGGCCACGGCGGCCAGCCGATTGGTCGCGTTCGATCGCCGAAGTGCTTGCCCTGTCAAGTCATTGCTCCTGCCGTTCGATGGTGCTCGCGAGCGCTCGTTCGTGGTGCCGCGCCGATGCGGCGGTGGTGGTGGTGGTGGATGGCAGCCGGTCAGCTGTGCGGAGCCGCCAGGCTCACGGCTCGGCCCTGTCGGCCGGGGCGAACCCGTTCCGCCCGGGCCACGCGCCGTCGGCCGGACGCCCGCGGCAGCGGCAGCGGCCGCCGCGATAACGCCGACCGTCACCAGCAGCATATATTGCAAGCTTGGCAAGATGTTGAGTAAATGGACGCTCCTGATCGCTTGTCGGTGGTACAGCGGTCATTGCCTGACAGGAGTGATAGGGCGTTCCTCGACTACTCCGGAGGCCGCGCCGATCGGATCCGTATACGCCGTGAACGAGTATGCCGCCGGCGAGTGTCAACGCCGTAAGACCGCCTAAGATCGCCGTAACAGACAACCCGCCGACTCCACACCCTGACAAACCCCCGTGCCGGTAGGGTCGGGCTTGAAGAACCTCATCCAGCCTGCGGGGGAACGTCGATGCGCTTCGAGCTGCTGGGACCGCTGGAGGTCACTGACGACGGCCTCGGACTGCCGGTCAACGGGCCTTACCCACGAGCCGCCCTCACCACCTTGCTGCTCCACCGCAACCAGCCGGTGCCCGTCGAGCGGCTGACCCGTGCGCTGTGGGGCGATGAGCCGCCTGTCTCAGCGACAGCGGCACTGCGAAACCACATGATGCGGCTGCGGCACGCGGTACGAGATCCAGACGCCACCCGGATCCGTACCGGGATGTCGGCATACGAAATCCGGGTGGCGCCGGGCGAGTGCGATCTCGACGACTTCGCTCGGGGGTACGCCGAAGGGCTGCGGGCCGCCCGGGAAGAACGATGGGCGCAGGCCTCCAGAGTACTGACTTCGGCGCTGGCACTCTGGCGCGGCGAGCCACTGGCCGACCTCCCGGCGAAAGCCGAGTTCAAACACCACATCCAGCAGCTCCGCAACAACCGCCTCCTGGCACTCGAACGGCGCATCGAGGCCGACATGCACCTGGGCCGGCATCACGAAGCCGGCGACGAACTGTGGGAACTCACCGCCGAGCATCCGCTCCACGAGCAGTTCCACCGCCAGCTCATGCTCGCGCTGTATCGCTCAGGTCGCCAAGCCGAAGCGCTCGACGTCTACGCGGCGCTGCGCCGGACCCTGAAGGCCGAGTTGGCGATAGAGCCATCGGCCGATGTCAGGGATCTGCAGCAGCGGATCCTGGTTCACGACCCCGTTCTCGCGCCGTGCTCCGAAGACACGACCGGCACAGGGAATCCACCGGCTGATCAAGATCCTGGGACGATCGCGTCGCCGGCCCCGGAAATCCAGGACCCGACGGCGGCACCCTCGCATCCCGAACCTGACAGCGCCCCGATCGCCCAGCTACCCGCGGACGTCACAGACTTCACCGGGCGAGAACGTGAAACCGCGGCGATGGTCCGCTCTTTGATCGGCGGTCCCGCCGGACCGGGACGAGTTCCGGTCGTCACCGTGACCGGCGGCGGCGGACTGGGCAAAACGACGGCGGCGATCCACGCCGCGCACCAGGTGGCACACCTGTTCCCCGACGGCCAGCTGTATGCCGACCTGCGGGGCACCGATCCGCTTCCGAGTGAGACCGGTAACATCCTCGGGTCCCTCCTGTCCGCCTTCGGGATCCCGGCCGGCGGTCTTCCACCCGGCGTCAACGAGCGCGCCGCCCTGTTCCGCACCACGCTGGCCGGCCGGCGGGTCCTGGTCGTCCTGGACAACGCCCGCAATCCCGAGCAGATCCGCCCCCTGATCCCCGCTTCAGAAGGCTGCGCCGTACTGGTCACCAGCCGCTACAAGCTGTCCGGGCTGGCCGGAGCGCGGCGCGTGGACCTGGACCTGATGCCCGCCCCGGAGGCATCGCGGCTGCTGGAACTCATCATCGGCGCCGACCGTACGGCAGCCGAGCCCGCGGCCGTCGCCTCGATACTGGAAAGCTGCGCCGGCCTACCGCTCGCCCTGCGTATCGCCGGGGCACGCCTGGCCGACCGGCCGTCGTGGTCCGTGCAGAGATTCGCGACCCGGCTGGCCGACCGCAGACGGAGGCTGGACGAACTGTCGGTGCCCGACCTGGCCGTGCGCGCCAGCTTCGATCTCAGCTACGTGGGCCTGCGATCGCGCAGGGGAACCGCCGGTCTCGACGCCGACGATGCGTTCCGCATCGCCACCCTGATACCCGCGACGAGCTTCGGCGCCGCCGAGGTGGCGGCCCTGCTCGGGGCGCCGGAGGCAGATGTCGAGGACGCTCTGGAACACCTCGTGGACATTCATCTGCTGGCCGAGCAGGACGAGGGCTGCTACCGCTATCACGATCTCATCCGATCGTACGCGTCAGAGCTCTTGAACGGCGCCGGGACCGCCGCTGAGCGCGATCCGGCCCTCCGTCGGCTGATCTGTTGGTATGCCGCCGGTGTCGAAGCCGCCTCCGTGGCCGTCAGCGACGCCCCCAACCGCCTGCCCACCGCCGAGCCCGAACCCGGGACCC
>NZ_JAACYW010000040.1 GCF_015356825.1 Catenulispora rubra
CTGTTCGACAACGCGCGCCAGGAAGCCGTCCAGCGGATGCTGCTGAGCCGCCTGGCGCAGGCCGACGCGGCTGGGTGAGCAGCGTGCCCGACCTCCTGGTCGCCGAGGGCAGGCTCGGCGTCCGGCTCGGCGAGGACCCGGCTGCGGCGGCTCCCCTCCGGATTCCGCCGCGCGCTTTTGCCTGCTTGCCCAGCAGCTTGAGATCCCTTCCCGAATCAGTCCCGTCGGCGCCCGGGGAGGTGTGTCATGCGCTCCTCTCGGATCAGCCTCCGGACATCCGGAAGTCGTATTCGGGCGGTACCGGCTGGTCGGGATGCGCGGCGAGCCACAGGAGGTCCAGCGAGGCCTCGCCTTCCTGCAGGTTGTCGACCGTGATGCCCTCGTCGAGGAGGCGCCGGACCTGGTCGATGTCGCCGGTGGTGAGGGCGGCCTGCGCGTTGTAGAGGCGGATGCGGCCGTGTTCGCGATCCGCCGCGCTCAGCGCCGCGATGAGGCCGAGCGCTTCAGCAGCGCGGTCGGCGGCGAGCAGCGCTTGAAGCGTCTCGATGGTGAGCTCGCGAAGGTCCGGCTGGAGGCGGTGCGCCGCGACGGCCAGGTCGGCCCGCTCGCCGGGCGACGCCGCGAGATGCGCCAGCGCACGCTGCGCCCAGGCGTTCGGGCGCTCGGCGAGGGAGCGCGTCCAGGCCTCGCGGGCCCCGCCGCGGTCGCCGTCGGCGAGGCGGAGGAGGCCGAGGTGGTAGAGCGCGTGCCAGTCGTCGGCCGACGCTTCGAGCAGCGAGCGCCAGACCGGGCCGACGATCGGGGACGCCGGTGGCTCGCTGGACGGCAATCGCTTTGTCTGCAACAGATCCAGCCACGGCTGCTGCTCCGCATCGCAGGACCCGAATGGCCGCAGCGAATCGGCGGCCAACGCGCCAGCCGAGACCTCCAAGGCACCCCAGCCAGATCCATGATGCAGCACCTCGGGAACGGCGCCCGCGCCTACCTCCGAGCTCGCGCCAGCCTGCGCGCCCACACCCACGCCGACCGCCGCGCTCGCGCCAGGCTCGCGCACCGCATGCGTGCCCTCGACAGACGTGTCCGCGCCCGCGCCGCCCCGCACGCTCGCGCCAGCCTGCGCACTCGCGCCAGGCTCGCCGACCGCAGGCGCGCCCTCACCAGCCGCGTGCGCACTCGCGCCAGCGTCCCCGAACCGCCGCGCCTCAGCGAGCGCAGCCTCCAAAGCCCCCCGCGCCACCAACCGCTCCAGCGCCCCCGCCACCGCGCCCCGGGCCTCGTCCCACGTCCCGCGCACGGCCGCCGGGTCCGCCTCCAGCAGCCCGTATGCCTCGACCCACTCCCACGTGGCCCCGCCGGGCAGCTCCAGGTGCTCCAACTGCGTGCGCGCCAGCCCGGCCTGGATCTCGATGTACTCCGCGTCCGGCCCCGACAGCCACTCCTGCCACCGCTGGCCGCCGGCCCCGACGCCCCACTGGAACAACTTCCGGCCGATCAGCCGGTCCGTCGAGGTCTGCACCAGGCCCGAGCCGTTCTCGTCCAGTGCGGCGATCCAGCGGCGCTCGCCGGCCGGAATGTCCATGAAGAAGTCCGCCGCCGCTGGGAACCGTGCCGGGTAGCTCTGGTCGCCGGCCGTGCCCTCCGGGAAGTCGATCAGGCTGAGCTGCGCCGTGTAGTCGAAGTGGAACGCACGCTCCGTCGGCGCCACCACGCGGACATCAGCACTCTGCGGCACCGCGATGTTCGACCACCAGTACACCGGCGTCGGCGTCTCGGCCGGGTTGTGCAGCGCCACGTGCACCATCAGCGTCGGCGATCCCGCCGGCAGCCACGCGTCGACGGTCATCACCACCCGCCGCATCCGCTCGAACTCGTACATCCGCAGCACCGGCGTGCCGTCCGGCGCGCTCAGCCGCACCGCGTGCAGCGGCGAGCAGGTCAGTGGCCAGTGCCCGGTGCCGCCGAGGTTCCACTCCACGCCGCCGGCCAGCCAGGCGTCGCGCAGCGCCAGGTTCGCCGGCTGCAGGATCGGGTTGCGGTGCAGCAGTTCGCGGCCGGTCGGCCGGTGCACCAGCGACCACAGGCGGCCGCCGTAGTCCGGGAGGAACGTGGCGGTCAGCACCTCGTTCTCCAGCACCAGCGTCGGCAGCTCGCGAAGAGAACGCTCGCGGGTGTACGAGTCCTGCGTCGTGTACGGCAGCAGCGTCGGCGGCCGGCCGTAGTCCAGGTTCCGCGCCATGTCCGGGTAGGGGGCCACGGCGGAGTCGAAGCCGGGCCTGGCGATCCCGTGCAGGATCGGCAGCCGGCCCGCGGCCGGGTCGGCGGCGCCCGGGATGCGCAGGACGTCGCGTCGGAGTTCGGTGGTCACTTGCCTATCCCCACTGTCATACCTTGGATGATGCGGCTGCCGAGCCAGCTGAACAACGCGATCATCGGAGCCAGCACCACGCACACCCCGGCGAACATCGCGCCCCAGTCCAGGCCGTTGAGCTGCGCCTCCTGGACGAAGTTGGACAGCGCGACCGGCAGCGTCACCTTGTCCTGGCTGTGTGTCAGCACGATCGCGAACAGCGTCTCGTTCCACGCCGAGATGAACTGCAGCAGGAACGCGGTGACCAGGCCGCCGCGCGCCACCGGCAGGATGACGCGGGTGAACGTGCGCAGCGCGCCGGCGCCGTCCAGGACCGCGGCCTCCTCCAGCACCTGCGGGATGCCGGCGAAGAAGCCGGTCAGCAGGTAGACGGTGAAGGGCATCGCAAGACCCAGATACACCAGGATCAGCCCCGGCTGTGAGTCGTCGAGGTTCACCTTGGCCATGCCGATGAACAGCGGCACCACCATCACCTGGCTGGGCACCCCCAGGCCCATGGCGAACGTCATGCTCATCGCGCCGGAGACCCGGTTGCGGCGGCGGGCCAGCGCGTAGGCGCAGGGCGCGGCGACCGCGACGGCCAGCACCGAGGACAGCACGGCGACCAGCACGCTGTTCAGCGCCGCGCGGCCGAAGCCGCCGTCGGAGAACACCCTGCTGTAGTTGGCGAACTTCGGATGTGTCGGCGCGCCGAAGGGGTGGTTGAGGATGTCGGTGCCGTCGCGCAGCGAGGTGAGCAGGATCCAGCCGATCAGCGCGATGTCGGCGGCGACCACCACCCACACCGCCCCGGTGGCGATGCGCATCGGCAGGCTGGCGGCTTTACGCCTGGGCCTCATGGGCTCGTCTTCCTTTCCGTGCCGCGGTCGGATCAGTACTCGATGGGGTCGCGGCGCAGCAGCCGGCGCAGCACGACCGTGAAGACGACCACCAGGAACAGGCTCACCAGCGCGGCGGCCGTGGCCAGCCCCAGTTGCGGCGTCGAGGCGGTCGGGAAGGCCTCGATGTAGACGTACATGGCGGTGTTCCAGGAGTCCGACGGCGGCTGGGAGCCGCTGCTGCCGCCGTACATCAGGATCAGTTCGAAGATCTTCACCGAGCTCACCGTCCACAGCACCGCGCACACCGAGATCACATCCCAGCACATCGGCAGCGTGACGTGCCGGAAGCGCTGGAAGGCGTTGGCGCCGTCGAGTTCGGCGGCCTCGTAGAGGTACTCCGGGATCTGGTCGACGGCGGCCATCAGGATCGCGGTGTAGTAGCCGGTGGCCGTCCACACCAGGGTGCCCAGGATCATCGTCTGCAGGTGCTCGGTGGCCAGCCACTGCGGCGGATGGCTCCAGCCGAGCGCTTCGAGGGTCTTGTTCACCGGGCCGGTGGGGGAGAACAGGACGCCCGCGGCGATCCCGAACACCATCGCGTTCACCAGGCACGGGAAGAACAGCACCGAGCGGGCGAACAGCTTGCGGTTCATCTCGCGCAGGACCAGCATCAGCGCGAAGGCGAACGCGAAGGTGAGCAGGCCGCCGACGAGGAGGATCTTCAGCGTGTTGGCCAGCGAGTGCCGGAAGATCGGGTCCTGCCACAGGGTCTGGTAGTTCTTCAGACCCCGCCACTTCTTCGGGCCGATGCCGTCCCACTTGTAGAGGCTGGTCCAGGCCGCGTAGCCGACCGGGACCAGGAACAGTACGACGTAGATCAGGACGGCCGGCGTGGTGAACGCCCAGAACATGCGGCGCCGCGAACGCTCCAGCGGGGCCGCGCCGACCGGGGGACGCGAGGCGGACCCGCCCCGGACGCGGCGCGTCTGGGACGAGTCCTGAATGGTGGCGGTGCTCATGGTCAGCTCTGGCTCTTCCAGAACGAGACCTGCGCGGACTTCATCTTGGAGACGAAGGTCGCGGCGTCGGTCTTGCCGTGCCAGAAGTCCAGGTAGTTCTGGTTCCAGACCTTGGTGGTCCAGTCGCCGGCCACGCCGTCGAAGGTGAGCCGCAGCTTGGGTGCGTTCAGCGTCTTCTGCACATCGGCCAGCTCGGCCGGGGCCGGGATGTCGGTGCGCGGCGTGATGTTGCCGGCCTCGGTGGAGATGCCGGACAGCGTCTTCTTCTGCAGGAAGTAGGCCATGAACTGCTCGGCCTGGCTGACGTTCTTGGCGCTCTTGGTCAGGGCGAAGCCGAAGACCATCGAGTCCGGCTGGGTCGCGCCCGGCGGGAGCATGAAGCCGTACTTCCAGGTCACCGGGATCTGCTTGGCGACCTCGGCGGTGACCCAGTTGCCGTTCATCAGGAAGCCGGCCTTGCCGCCGGCCCAGTTGGTCTGCTGCGCCGGGTACTTCGTCGCGGTGTAGGTCGGGATGATGTAGCCGCCCTTGACCAGCTGCTGGACCTGCTGCGCGGCCTTGAGCACCGCCGGGTTGTCCCAGCCGGCGCCGGTCTTGTCGGTGGCCAGGTCGTTGAAGTTCACGCCGCCGGCGCTGAGCAGGTAGTCGAACCACAGGCCGTTGGTCCAGGAGTCCTCGCCCTCGGAGGCCAGGCACGGCTCGCTCTTCGCCTTCAGGGCGTCGCAGACTTTGATGAAGTCGTCCCAGGTGGCCGGCTGCGAGGCCATCGCGGCCGAGACGGTCGGGTCGGCGGAGTTGTAGAACACGCCCGCGGTGCTGGCCTCGTACGGGATCACCCAGTGCTGGCCGCCGTCGGGGTCCTTGGGCAGCGAGTCGAAGTACTTCGACGGGATCGCGTCGGAGACCTTCTCGTTGTCGGTCGGGATGGTAATGCCCAGGACCGCGGAGAGGTCCTTGGCGTTGCCGTTCTGCGCCGCGGCGCCGTAGATGACGTCCGCGCCCTCGTCCCACATGTCCGGCGCCTTGCCCGCGGCCATCGCCGGGCCGATCTTCTTGGCCACGTCCCGGCCGGTCCACTCGACGTTGACCTTGATGCCGGTGTCGGCGGTGAACTGGGTGATCGCGGCCTGGATCACCTTGGCCTGCGGCTCGTCCTGGCGCCACATCGACCAGTAGCTGAAGCTGCCGCCGGACTTGCCGGAGCCGGTGCCGGTCGAGGAACCGCTCTTGCTGCTGGAACACGCGCTCACACCGACCGCGAGGACGGCGGCGGTGGCTATCGCGAGAAGCCGGGGGCTCCGGCCGGTGCTGCTGCCCATATTCGTTTCCTCCGAAGGGGATCACTCGGGGTGCTGGGAGGAGACAGTAGGACGCTGTTCACAGGAACTACAAGCATTCTTTGCAAGATTCCTTGTGATGATGCGATATTGAGATCTCTGATTGCATTGGCTCGCAGAAAGTTGCAAAAACTGTGAGAAACGGCGGCACAAGATGGCCGCGCAGCTGTGAGCTGGGGCGGAGCCGGGGATTCCGAGGAAGGGGGCTGCTAAGGCCTGCTACAGCTGACGGACGCTGTAGTCGTAGCTGCACGGCAGCGGGTGCTCTTCGCGCAACCGCTGTGACACGACCGGACCGAGCCCGCCGGCCTGCCGGGAGTGGAACTCCCACCACATGTCCGACAGCGGGTCCTCGCCCTCGCGGACGTCCTCGACGACCAGACCGGTCTCCAGGATCCGGCGCGCGCGCACCAGATCGCCGGCGTCCAGGGCGGCGCGGCACTCCAGCATCAGGATCCGCCCGGCGAAGCGGTCGGGCTCCTTGAGCCGGTCCACGATGTCCAGCGCCTCGGCCGGGCGCTCGGCGGCGATCAGGGCGCGCAGCGTCTCGATGGTGAGTGGACGCAGGCGCGGCGAGAGCTGCCAGGCGCGCAGATAGCGGTCGGCGGCCTCGCCGGGGCGGCCCTCGGACTCGTCGAGGATCGCCAGATTCCGGTGCGCCCACGCGGTTTCGGCCTGGGCCATGGACTTCTCCCACGCCTCGCGCGCGCCGGCCAGGTCGCCGGCGTGGTAGCGGTTCACGCCCAGATGCAGCCAGGTGAACCAGGTCGCGTGCGCGGGGTCGGAGGTGGCCTTCTCCAGCAGCGCGCGCCAGACCGGGCCGACCGCGTAGGACGACGGTGGCAGTGCCGGGGCCGGGGTTGGCATCTGGCCCTTGCGGACCAGCGAGAGCCAGGACTGCTGGTCGCGGCCGATCGTGGCGTCGGGGAACGGCGTGCCGGGCAGGTTCAGCGCCCGGTTGCGGCCCAGGGCGCGGCGTTCCAGGGCGCCCCAGCCGGTGCCGGCGTGCAGGACCGCCTCCGGCGGCTTCTCGGCCAGCGCGGTCATGGTCGCGAGTTCTTCGTCGAGGCGGTGCGCGGGCAGCAGATCGGCGAGCGCGGCGGCCGCGGCTTTGGTGGCGTCGGGCCATTTCGCGCCGTGGATCTTGTCGGGATCCGTCTGGAGCAGGCCGTACGCCTCGACCCAGGACCACGACTGGCGGCCCGGGAGCCGCAGGTGTTCCAGCTGGGTGCGGGCCAGGCCGGCCTGGATCTCGAAGTACTCGTGGCGCGGGCCGGACAGCCAGTCCTGCCAGTTGCGGCCGCCGGAGCCGGTGCCCCAGTGGAAGAGCTTGCGGCCGCGCATCCGGTCGGTCGAGGTTTGGAAGAGGCCTGATCCGCTCGCGTCGACGGCGGCGATCCAGCGGCGCTCGCCGTCGGGGATCTCGGCGAAGTAGTCGGCGCCGTAGTCGATGCGGCCGGGGTAAGAACAATCAGCGGTGTCGGCGGCGCGCCACTGCGGGAACGGGATGCGGCGCATCTTGCCGGTGTAGGAGAAGTGGTACGCCGAGGTCGCGGGCATCAGCGCCCGGGAATCAGGGGTCTGCGGTACGGCGGCGCTGCTCCACCAGTAGACCGGGGCGTCCTCCGGGAAAGGGTTGTGGACGCGCACGTGGACCAGCAGGACCGGGGAGTTGTCGGGCAGGTAGCAGTCGAGCTGGTAGACCAGGCGGCGCTGGCGCTCGTACTCGTACATGCGCAGGACCGGCGTGCCGTCGTCGCGGGTGAGGCGGACGGCGTGCATCGGGGAGCAGGTGAGGGCGGTGTGGCCGAAGGTGCCCAGGTTCCATTCGACGCCGCCGGCGAACCAGGCGTTGCGCAGCGCCAGGTTGGCGAGCTGGAGCTTCGGCGGGAAGTGCAGCAGCTCGCGGCCGGTTTTCTTGTGGCGCAGGGACATCAGGCGGCCGCCGTAGCCGAGGAGGAACTCGGCGCGCAGGAGGTCGTTCTCCAGCACCGCCGTGACCAGCTCCCGGTCGGGGGTCTCGCGGGTGTAGCCGTCCTGGAAGGTGTAGGGGAGCAGGGATTCGACGTGGCCGTAGCCGAGGTTGGCGACCATTTCGGCGTCGGCCTCGGAGACGTCCAGGCCGCCGCGCGGGTCCGCGAGCTTGCGCAGCGGCGGGAGCGGGTTCTCCGGGCCGAGCGCGGCCACGGGGAGGACCGCGGAGGCCAGGCGCAGGACGCTCAACCGACGGCCCCCTAGGATTTGGCGCTGATGGGTCTACAGCTTGCAGACAGGTCTACACCTTGCAGGATTGCTTCAGTGTGCCAGAAAATCTTGCAAGGAAGGTCACGATCTCAGCATGGAGTGCACGGAAGGAGCTTGGCGTGAATCGCTACGAGCGCTGGAGCGTCCTGCTGGAGATGCTCGCCGAGCTGGGCAAGCTGGAAATCGAGGAGACGGCGGAGAAGCTGGGGGTCTCGCCGGCCACCGTGCGCCGGGACTTCGACGAGCTCGCCGCCCAGCAGCTGTTGTCGCGAACCCGCGGCGGGGCCACGGCACACAGCGTCTCCTACGACCTGCCGCTGCGCTTCAAAGTCGCCCGCCACGCCCCCGAGAAGCAGCGCATCGCCTCGGTCGCGGCCGGCATGGTCGCGGTCGGTTCCACGGTCGGCATCAACGGCGGCACCACCGCCACGGAGGTGGCGCGTGCCCTGGCCACCCGCGCAGACCTGGCGGGCGAGCAGCGCGGCCCGGCGGTGACGGTAGTGACGAACGCACTGAACATCGCCCAGGAACTCGTGGTCCGCCCCTACCTGCACGTGGTCGCGACCGGCGGCGTCGGCTCACCCAAGTCCTACGAACTGGTCGGCCCGGTAGCAGCCGCGATGCTCGAACGCGTGGCCCTGGACCTGGCCATCCTCGGCGTCGACGCCCTGGACGCCGAACACGGCGCCAGCGCCCACAACGAGGCGGAGGCAACGGTGAACCAGACGCTGGCTTCGAGGGCACGGCACGTGGTGGTGGTCGCGGACTCCTCGAAGCTGGGGCGCCGGGCGTTCGCGCGAATCTGCCCGATCTCGGATGTCACGACGCTGGTGACGGATGGGGACGCGCCGGAGGAGATGGTGGCGCGGTTCACGGAGCTGGGGGTGCGGGTGGTGCGGGCTTAGGGGCGCGCTCCGCAAGCCAGCAAGCCCGCAAGCCCGCCGAGCCCCCGATCGTCCCATACGGGAACCGAACGTAGATCGGCCGCATCCAACCGCCATGGACCTCAATCTCAGCATCACCCGCCGCGCCCTCGTGCTCGGCGTCGCGACCCTGCTCGCCGCCGGCGGTGCGGTCGCCATCGGGATGTCCGGCGGCAGTTCGGCGCCGAATGCCAATGCGGCGCCCTTCGGGTCTGCGCTCGTCGGGAACGGGACGCCGGTGGCGCCGGATGCGTTTCCCGGTATCACCGTGCAGGGCACCGGGAAGGTGACCGGGACGCCTGACACGCTCATCCTCACCCTGAGCATCACCAAGAACGCCTCGGATGTCAGCTCCGCGATGAACGGCGTCTCCGGGACGATGGGCGCTGTGCAGGCCTCGCTGACCGGCAACCACGTCGCCGCCGCCGATCAGAAGACGTCCGGGCTGAACGTCGGTCCGCAGTATGAGTATTCGAGTGGTAAGCCGACGGTCACCGGATATCAGGCTTCGGAGAACCTGACCGTGACGCTGCGCGATCCGAAGTCCGCGGGCACGATCATCGCCGCGGCGTCGACCGCCGGTGGGAACGCCACCCAGATCTCCGGATTGTCGACCGATCTGCAGAATGACTCCGGGCCGTTGGGGCAGGCCCGGGACGCCGCCTTCAACGACGCCAAGGCCAAGGCCACGCAGTACGCGAAGTCCGCAGGGCGCACTCTGGGCCAGGTGGTGCGCGTCGAGGAGAACGACAGCAACCCCACCCCGAAGCCGGTGAACTACGCGCCGTCAGCGGCTGGAGCGACGCCGGTGAATCCGGTGCCGATCCAGCTGGGCAGCACCGATGTCACGGTCCAGGTGACCGTCGTGTTCAGCTTCGCTTGAGCCGTTCGGCGGCCCCCCGTTCGGGGTCGGCCGGGCCGAACGGGGGGCCGGGCCGGCTACTCGCGTTCGGCCCCGCTCGGCTACTTCCGCTCGGCCAGCACCCGCAGCAGCCCGACCAGCGAGGAGGACGTTGCGATCTGCCCGGCGTCGATCAGCCCGAGTACCTCGTCCAGCGGAATCCACGCCACCTTCTCGGCCTCGTTCTCCTCCGTCGGCTCCCCGATGTACTCGGCACCGAACGCGCGGAACAGGCGGTACTGCGACCGCAGCATCCCGCCGACCGGGTGAAAGGACAGCAGCGGTGTGACTTCGCTCACCCGCCAGCCGGTCTCCTCCTCCACCTCGCGGCGTGCGGTGTCCGCCGGGTCCTCGCCGTCCTCGATCAGGCCGGAGGGGATCTCCCAGACCCACTTGTCGATCGCGAAGCGGTGCCGCCAGATCAGCAGCACCTCCTCGCGCCCGGCCTCGGTCCTGGTCACCACGCAGCTGGCGGCGCTGCGGGTGCGGATCACGTGGTGCTCGAAGCGGGTGCCGTCGCCGAGTTCCACGTCGGCCATGAGGACGTCCACCCAAGGGTTCTCATACACCGGCCGCTCGGAGTGCACGGTCCACTGGCTCCGGCTGCGCGCCGGGGGTGCGGCCGGGGTGTCGGCGGCGTAGTCGGCGGTGTTGTCGGGGGTGCCGCCGGGGGCGTCGTCGGGTGTCTCGTGAGACGGCGTCGGCTCAGGCTCTGACATGCGGCTGAGCGTAGTGGACCGGGGTCGCGACACGGCGTGCCGAAACCCGATTTCGCGCCTGGCCCAAGACCGTGTAACTTATTCCCTGCTCGCCCCTTTAGCTCAGTCGGCAGAGCGTCTCCATGGTAAGGAGAAGGTCTACGGTTCGATTCCGTAAAGGGGCTCAGGTCACACCGGGGGTCCGGTGGACACGAAAGGGTGAAAGCCCGTGTCCGCCGGACTGTTCCGGTAGTTGATCGAGTGGCGGTGTAGCTCAGCCTGGTAGAGCAAGCGGCTCATAATCGCTGTGTCGCCGGTTCAAGTCCGGCCACCGCTACGCATCTGGCAAAACCCTCAGCCCTGCAAGGTACTCTTGCAGGGTTGTCCATCGTGAGGGCCGACCTGGGAAGGTCCGGAGCCCTCGAAGAAGTAGAAAGAGGCACCCCAGTGGCTGCTGTCGACGTCCGGCCGAAGATCACCCTCGCGTGCACCGAGTGCAAGCGGCGCAACTACATCACCAAGAAGAACCGGCGCAACGACCCGGACCGTCTTGAGCTGAAGAAGCACTGCCGCTGGTGCAACAAGCACACCCCGCACCGCGAGACCCGCTAGTCCCGTGGCCCCGCGCCCGGCTCGCAGCCGGGCTGTGCTGGCTGGGCCCGCGCTAGCGTGACACCAGGCCCGTACTGCCGGGTCACGCCTCGCGGCCTGTAGTTTCGGACCGCCCCGCCGACTCCCGATCACGGAGTGGGCGCGGGCGGTTTCTTCGTATCCAAGGAGGCACAGGGACGATGGCCCTGGACGTCGGTTTCATCGGCCGCACCTATCCGCCCACCGCGGTGTATGAGGTCGGCCGCGAGAAGATCCGCGAGTTCGCCGACGCGATCGGGGACCCGAACCCGGTCTACCGCGACCCGGCGGTGGCCCAGGACCTCGGGCACCGCGACGTGCTGGCGCCGCCGACCTTCCCGATCGCCATCACCTGGCCGGCCGCGACGGTCATCATCGAGGACCCGGACCTCGGCCTGGACTTCAGCCGGGTGCTGCACGGCGAGCAGCGCTTCGTGCACAACCGGCCGATCTACGCCGACGACCAGCTGACCGCGACCGTGACCATCGAGGACATCACCGAGCGGATGGGGCAGGGCTTCCTGAGCACCCGCACCGAGCTGAACACCGTGGACGGCGAACTAGTGGTGACCGGCTTCTCCAAGCTGGTCGTGGTCGGAGCCGGCGGCGGCGAGGGGGAGCAGGCGTGATCAAGTTCGCTGACGTCTCGAAGGGCGACGTGCTGCCCGCCCAGACGCTCCCGATCCGGCGCGTGGACCTGGTGAAGTACGCCGGTGCCTCCGGCGACTTCAACCCGATCCACTGGAACGAGCGCTTCGCGCAGTCGGTGGGGCTGCCGGACGTCATCGCGCACGGGATGTTCACGATGGCCTCGGCGATCCGCGTGGTCACCGACTGGTGCGGGGACCCGGGGATGGTCGTGGAGTACCAGGTGCGGTTCACCAAGCCGGTGGTGGTGCCGGACGGCGTGGACGAGGAGTCCGGCGCGCGGCTGACGGTGACCGGGAAGGTCAGCGCGGTCAACGAGGACGGGACGGTGCGGGTCGACCTGGTCGCGACCAGCGAGGGCGAGAAGGTGCTGGGGTTGGCGCGGGCTGTGGTGCGGCTGCCTTGACACCGCCCTGACCTGCGCTGTCCGAACAGTTCGGACTCCGTGACGATCGTTCGGAGACTGAGATGGCACGCCCGCCGGGCCCGGCACCCGGTACCGTGTGCCTCATGCTCGAACAGGCCTCGGCACCCCTCGCGCCCCTGACCACCCTGCGTGTGGGCGGACCGGCGCGGCGCATGGTGACCGCGACCACGGAGCAGGAGATCGTCGAGACCGTCAAGGACTGCGACCGGCGCGGCGAGCCGCTGCTGATCCTGGCCGGCGGCTCCAACCTGCTGATCGGCGACGACGGCTTCGACGGCACCGTGCTGAAGATCGCGTACACCGGCGTGACGAAGCAGAAGACGTGCTCGGGCCTGCGCCTCGGCGTCGCCGCCGGCCACGACTGGGACGCCTTCGTCGCGGAGGCGGTGGACCTCGGCGCGGTCGGCGTCGAGGCCCTGAGCGGCATCCCCGGCTCGGCCGGCGCCACCCCGATCCAGAACGTCGGCGCCTACGGCCAGGACGTCGGCCAGACCATCGCCTGGATCCGCGCCCTGGACCGCGAGACCGGCGACATCCGCGGCATGCAGTCCCGCTGCCTGGAGTTCGGCTACCGCGACTCGGTGTTCAAGCAGCACCCGGGCAAGTACGTGGTCCTGACGGTCTGGTTCGGCTTCGACCCGCCGGCCGCCGCAGAATCCGAGCGCCTGTCCGCCCCGATCCGCTACGCGGAACTGGCCCGCGCACTCGGCGTCGAGGAAGGCGACCGCGCCCCGCTCGCACTGGTCCGCGAGACAGTCCTGAAGTTGCGCGCCGCAAAGGGCATGGTCCTGAACGCGGAGGACCACGACACCTGGTCCGCAGGCTCCTTCTTCACGAACCCGGTCCTCGACGCAGCCGCCTTCGACGCCCTGGCCGCCCGCGCGACCATGGCGCCCCCGCGCTTCCCGGCCCCGGACAACCAGGTGAAGACCTCGGCAGCCTGGCTCATCGAGCAGGCGGGCTACCCGAAGGGCTACGGCGCCGGCGCCGCGACCCTGTCGACAAAGCACACCCTGGCCCTGACGAACCGCGGCGACGCGGCAGCGGCCGACGTGCTGCGGCTGGCGCGGGAGATCCGCGACGGGGTGCGGGACCGGTTCGGGGTGGAGCTGGTGCCCGAGCCGGTTTTTGTGGGCGCTGATCTGTAGCTTCGATATTAGGGGCGGATCGCAAGTAAGCGATTGATCACTGCATATCGGGCGATATCGGGCGAATGGCGCGGCGGGGCTCGCGCTCGGATTCGGCTGCTGCGCGACAACCGGGGGCTGCGCTGGCCAGGCTGGCGCAAAAAGGCTGATGCTCGGCCGACTTGCTGCTGCCGGGACGCGCCGCTGAAATGCTTGCGCGGTCAAATGTTGCTCTGCGGGACGCACCGCTGATTGCCGCTGTGCGCTGGCCAAACTGCGATGCCGCCCAAACTGCCGCGCTGGTCGCTTCTGCTGGTGTGTTGCTGGTGCCGACCTGCTCTCGCGGATCGAATCGCTGCCTGCCAATGGCGGGCGGGGTGTTCAGGCCACGTGAGTCGGCGGGTGAGTGGGCCGTACCCCACTCACCCGCCGAGCTTGTGTTCCTCCTTATGGGGCGCGCCTTACGAGGTGGGCGCGGTCAGGTCGTAGATCGTTACGCCGTCGATGGTCTGGGCCTTGTAGTGGGCTGCTACCCAGGTGCCGATGGAGGTGCCTTCGTCGGCTCCGCCGTTGGCTCGCATGCCGATGCCGCCGCCGATGTAGTAGTGGATCTTGTGTTGGGCGACGTCTGCCTGGAACTGGGCCAGGGTGGGGGAGGGGTCGGAGCCGTTGAAGCCGCCGATGGCCATGACGGGGTCGCCGGTGCCGAGTTGGTAGCCGGAGGCGTTCTGGGCGCCGATGGCTGCGGCGACCCAGGTGTAGCTCGACGCGTTCTGCTTCAGCAGGGCCAGGATCTGGGCGCCGGGCTTGCTGCCGTCGAGGAAGTTGTTCCCGCCGGTGCCGCCCGGGGACTGGGTGGTCGTGCCGCCCTGGGTGCCGCCGAGTTGGGTCTGGCCGCCGGTGCTGCCACCTGTGCCGCCGGTGGCACCGCCGAAGCCGCCGGTGCCACCTGTTCCGCCAGTGCCGCCAGTGCCGCCGGTACCACCGGTGCCACCCGGGCCGCCGCCGAAGCCGCCGGCCGGCGGGGTCTGGCCGGTGCCGGTCTGGCCGGTCGTGCCGCCAGTGCCGCCAGTACCACCAGTGCTGCCAGTGCCGCCGGTGCCGCCCGTGCCGCCGCCCTGGAAGCCCGGGAACGTGCCGGTGAAGTGCCGGCCGGTCCGCGCACCGCCGCCGAAGCCGCCGAAGCCCTGGCCGGCCGGTCCGGCCGAGGGGATCGAGCCGCTGTGGCCCTGGCCGGTCGTGGCCACGGCGTACGCCGCCGGGCCCAGCAGCACCGCACCGACGCCGATGGTCACCGCAGCGAGTCGCAGAGCCCTGTTACGCGGGGCCTCGGCAGCGGGCTGCGCGGCCGGGCTGGCAGCGGAGGCAATAGCAGGGTCCTGTGAAGAACCGTCAGCCTCGGCACCCTCGACAGGCACCCAACCGGGCTGCACGGCCAAAGGAGTGGCGGCAGAGGCGTCAGAAGCAGCAACCGCGCCCTTCCGCAGCCACCCCGGCCCGGCCAGCAGCAGCACCGTCCCGACCACACCGGCGACCGCGATCAGATACCGCAGCCACGAGTACCAGTCCGGCGTCTGCCCCAGCAGGTGGAACGACCACCACGTGGTCACCCCCACCGCACCGGCCAGCCCGATCCGCGCCAGCGGCTCGGCCCGCCGCGCCCACACCATCCCGCCGCCGATGCCGAGCGTCACCGCGATGAGCGGCGCCAGCGCGATCGTGTAGTACGGGTGGAAGATGCCCTTCATGTAGCTGAAGACCGCAGCCGTGCTCACCAGCGACAGCCCCCACGCCAGCAGCGCGGCCCGCGCGTGGTCCGTGCGGCGCGCCCGGCCGGCGGCCCACAGGCCGAAGACGAACAGCACCAGCGCGGCCGGGATCAGCCAGCTGACCTGGCTGCCGATCTCGGAGTCGAACATGCGCCCGATGCCGGTGCCGGAGCTGAAGCCGCCGGCGCCACCGCCGCGCGCACCGCCGCCACCGGGCGGAGCGAACGTCCCACCGGCGCCCGCCGCGCCGGTGGCACCCGTAGTACCGGTAGCACCAGTAACCCCGGTCGCCCCGGCAGCACCCGCCGCACCCCGTGCCGCGCCGCCACCGAACCCGCCGCCGACACTCCCGGTCTCATTGCCGGTCAGCCGCCCGAACCCGTTGTACCCGAACGTCAAGTTCAGGAAGCTGTTGTCCTGCGACCCACCGATATAAGGCCTCGAACTCGCCGGCGTCAGCTGCACGATCGCGACCCACCAGCCCGCACTGACCACGATCGCCAGCCCGGCCGCGCCGATCTGCCACAACCTGCGCAGGAACTTGCCCGGCCCGAGCGCCAGATACACGGCCGTCAGCGCCGGCAGGATCAGGAACGCCTGCAACGTCTTCGTCAGGAACGCGAACCCGATCAACGTCCCGGCCAGCACCAGCCAGCGCGTGCTGCCGTGCTCCATCGCGCGCACCACCGCGTAGACGGACACCGTCATCAGCAGCACCAGCAGCGCGTCGGGGTTGTTGAACTTGAACATCAGCACCGCGACCGGCGTCGCCATCAGCGCCGCCGCCGCGAGCAGCCCGGCCGCCGAGCCGATCGTCGCGTTGCGCGTCCGGCTGAGCACCCGCTTCACCGCCGCGTAGACCACGCCGCACGTCGCGACACCCATCAACGCCTGCGGCATCAGCATGGTCCAGGAGTTGAAGCCGAAGATCCGGCCCGAGATCTCCATGATCCACAACGAGGCCGGCGGCTTGTCGACCGTGATCGAGTTGCCGGCGTCCAGCGAGCCGAACAGCATCGCCTTCCAGCTCTTCGTACCGGCCTGGACCGCAGCGGAGTAGAACGAGTTGGCCCAGCCGGAGGACGACAGGTCCCACAAATACAGGACCCCAGCAGCCACCAGCAGACCGAGCAAACTGGGCCGGGCCCAGCGCGGGTCGGTCTCGGGGCCGCGCCAGAAGCGCGTGAAGCGCCCGGTGCCGCCGGCCGCCGTGGACGGCGCGCCGATCTGGTATCCGACGTCTGACGTCGGGGACAAGGTGCTCATGACAGCTCTCCAGAAGTCTGACCCGCCCGCACCGGGGATTCGTGATCGGCGGACGTCAGGGGATGGTGCCTCGGGTGGAAGACCCAGGCGCGGAGCAACACGAAACGGGCCAGCGTCGACAGGCCGTTGGCGACGATCAGCGCCGCCAGTTCCGTGGTGCGGGAGGGATGGTGCACGGCCGCGTGGACCCCGGCCAGCGTCCCGGTCGACAGCACCAGGCCGATGGCGAACGCGACCAGGCCTCCGACCTGGTCGCGCAGCGCGTTGCGGCTGCCGGTGACGCCGAAGGTGAAGCGGCGGTTGGCCGCCGTGTTCGCGACCGCCGTGACGGCCAGCGCGACGGCGTTCGCCGCGAAGGCCCCCATCGGCGCGCGCAGCAGTACGTAAAGGAGCAGATAGGCCAGCGTCGACAGCACGCCGATGGTCGCGAAGGCCGGGATCTGCCACTTCAGCCCGGGCGGCGGATCGGCCGCCAGCACCCGGGCCCGGACCGGCGCCCCGGAGGAGGACCGCAGCGAGGCCTTGGCGACCCGCCACATGCCCCGCAGGTCCGCCTTGGCGGTCTTCACGATGTCGACCCGGGAGTCCGGGTCGTCGATCCAGTCCACCGGCACTTCGTGGATCCGCAGCCCCGAGCGCTCGGCGAGCAGCAGGAGTTCGGTGTCGAAGAACCACTCCTCGTCCTGCACCCGGGGCAGCAGCGCCTGGACCACCTCGGTCTTGGCGGCCTTGAACCCGCACTGCGCGTCCGAGAAGCGGGCCGCCATCGTGGTGCGCAGCAGGAAGTTGTACGTGCGCGAGATGAATTCCCGCTTCGGACCGCGTGCCACGGCGCTGCCGCGGGCCAGCCGGGAGCCGATGGCCAGGTCCGAGTGGCCGCTGAGCAGCGGGGCCACCAGCGGCAGGAAAGCGTTCAGGTCGGTGGACAGGTCGACGTCCATGTAGGACACGACGTCGGCGTCGGAGGCGGACCACACGGCGCGCAGCGCGCGGCCGCGGCCCTTGAGGTCCAGATGGACCGCCCGCACCCCGCTCAGCTCCCGCGACAACCGGGCGGCGACCGCCCACGTGCCGTCGGTCGAGGCGTTGTCGGCCACAGTGATCCGGAAGGGATAGGGCAGGTTCTCGACGAGGTAGCGGTGCAGCCTGCGCACGCTGGCCTCCAGGACGTGCTGCTCGTTGTAGACGGGCACCACGACCTCGACCAGCCGTCTGCGCGGACCACCCGCCGCCCCGGTGCCGGCGTCCGGCGGTTCGCGGTCGGTGAGAGCGGTTGCGTTCATGCCCTCGACGCTCGCGGCGCGGCGTGGGAGGGGAATGAGGCTTCGATGAAGCGCGCATGAGAATGGGTGCGACACTGGTCGGACGTGTGAGCGTCCGTTGACAAACCTGAGATCGCCGAACGGAACACAGAACGTCGGAACCACGGCGCGGCGGCCGTGATTCCGACGTGGCGGTCACAGGATCGGACCGTCCGATTGCGGACGGTAGTGTCAGTGATGACAAAGCCCTGATGGACTCGACTCAGGCCTCTGCGGTGCCGGGAAGGAACAGCCGCGCGATGGTTCCGGGCCCGTCGTACGGCTTCTCGAAGGCGATGATGCCCCCGGACTCGCGCGCGGCGCGGGCCACGATCGCCAGCCCCAGACCGCTGCCCGGCATCGCGCGCGCGGTGGGGGAGCGCCAGAAGCGCTCGAAGACGTGCGGCAGTTCCTCCGGAGGGATGCCCGGCCCGCGGTCGCGCACGGTCAGCGAACCGTTGGCCAGCCGTACCTCCACGGCCGCCCCCGGCGGTGAGAACTTCACCGCGTTGTCGAGCAGGTTCACCACCGCGCGCTCCAGCGCCGCGCCGTCGCCGTGCGTGGTCCACGGATGCAGGTCGTCGATGATGGTGACCGGGGTGTCGCGGGCGGCGCCGCGCGGGCGGACGCGTTCCACAGCGCGCGCGGTGACCTCGTGCAGCGCCACCGGCGCGGTCACGGTCATGGCCTGCTCCGGACGCGACAGCTCCAGCAGGTCGGCGATCAGCACCGTCAGCTCGCGCATCTGCGTGCGGGCGCCGGTGAGCAGTTCGGTGCGCTTGCCCTCGGGCAGCGGCCGGCCGGACTCCTCGGAGCGGATCAGCAGGTCGATGGCGGTGCGCAGGGACGTCAGAGGAGTGCGCAGCTCGTGGCCGGCGTCGTCGACGAGGCGTTTCTGCTCGTCCCGGGACGCCTGCAGGGCCGCGGTCATCGAGTTGAAGGACTCTGAGAGCCGGGCGATCTCGTCATTGCCGGACACCGGCATCCGGACCGACAGGTCCTCGGTGCGGGCGACGTGCTCGACCGCTGAGGTCAACTCGTCGACGGGACGCAGTCCGGCACGCGCGACAAGCAGGCCGGTGGTGGCCGCGCCGCCGATGCCGATCAGCGAGACCACGATCAGCAGCCAGGCCAGGCTGCTCAGGGAGTCGTCGATGGGGCCGTAGGCCTGTGACTTCAGGAAGACGCCGGGATGGAACGGGTCGCGATTGGCCACGACCTGGACGCGGACCTTCTCGCCGTTGGCGTTGACGCCGTCGCGCCAGATGGAGGCGCCCGGCGGCGCGTGCTCGATCTGCAGGTCCGCGGTCTGGCCCGGAACCGCGGTGGATCCGGGCAGGGCGCAGGTCTGAGTCCCGTTGAAGAAGGTGACGCTGACTGCGGCCGGCGGGAAATGGTTGACGCCGCTGTGCGTCGGATCCACCGCGTCGCCGGGACTTCCACCATTCGCCGCGGCCGTCGCTCCCTTCCCGATGTCGCAAGGGGACCTGGGCTGGTAGTCGGCCGGATCCGGTCCGCCAGGCTTGCCCTCGGGGTACAGGCCGAAGCCCGGATCACGGCTGCCGGCGATGGCGCTGTCCATCTGGTTGTGGAGCCGGTCCCGCACCGCGATGTAGGAGATCAGGGATACCGCGCCGATCGCGATCGCCACGGCCACGGCGCTCATGAGAGCCAGCCGCGACCGCAGGGGCATGCGTCGCCTCATCGGCGCGCGCCGGAGGCCGTGCGCAGCGCGTAGCCGACCCCGCGTACGGTCTGGACCAGGCGGGGGAGGCCGTCGAACTCGGTCTTCTTGCGCACGTACATGACGTACACGTCCAGCGAGTTCGAGGCGGGCTCGAAGTCGAAGCCCCAGACCGCGCGCAGGATCTGTTCGCGGGTCAGGGCCTGGCGCGGGTGGGACAGGAACATCTCCAGGAGCAGATACTCCGTTCGGGTGAGTTCGATCAGCTGGCCGGCGCGGGTCACCTCGCGGGTGAGCGTGTCCATGCGCAGGTCCTCGTACTCCAGGACGTGGTCGCCGTGTCCGGCCGCGCCGGGGGTGGCCTCGGTGCCCTCGACGGTCAGCGCGCCGCGCCGGAGCAGGGCCCGGACCCGGGCCAGCAGCTCGTCGAGTTCGAAGGGCTTGGCCAGGTAGTCGTCGGCGCCGGCGTCCAGGCCGGCGACACGGTCCCCGGTCAGGTCCCGGGCGGTGAGCATCAGGACCGGCAGGTGCGGATCGGCGGCGCGCAGCCGGCGGCAGGCGGTGAGCCCGTCCATGCCGGGCATCAGCACGTCCAGCACGACCAGGTCCGGGCGGCCGCGCTCGACCTCGGCCAGCGCGGCGCGGCCGTCGTTCGCGGTGCGGACCGCGTACCCCTCGAACTCCAGGCTGGAGGCGAGCACGGCGCGGATGCCGGGCTCGTCGTCGACGACGAGGATCTCGGAGGTGCTCTGTCCCGCCGGGGACCCGGCGGGACCAGCGAGGAAGGGCGTGGGAGAGCTCACGGCGACCACTATCTGCGGGGTGGATGAGGAACGTCTGAGAATCCGTCAGGAGAAGTATGAGAGGTTTTCGGCTCGCCGACCACGGGTCCTCAGCAGGTTGCGGCTCTGGTTAGTGACTGATAACTTACTTCCCATGAGCCCCCGCATGAGTGCCGAAGAACGACGCGACCAAGTGGTGCGAGCCGCGGTCGCCGAGTTCGCCGTCCGCGGGCTTGAGGGCACCTCGACCGGCGACATCGCCAAGCGGGTCGGGGTGTCGCAGCCCTACCTGTTCCGACTGTTCCCGACCAAGCGCGATCTGTTCATCGCCGCCGTGCAGTACGGCGCGACGCAGGTGCGCGACGTGTTCACCAAGGCGGCCGAGGGCAAGTACGGGCACGCCGCGCTCGCCGCGATGGGCGACGCGTACCAGAACCTGCTCATGGAGGACCGCCTGGTGCTGAACATGCAGCTCCAGCAGTTCGCCGCCTGCCACGACCCGGAGGTCCAGGCCGCCGTGCGCGGCGCCATGCAGGGCCTTTGGCAGCACATGGAGAACCTCTCGGGCGCCCCGCTTGGGGTCCGCGTGGACTTCTTGGCCAAGGGCATGCTGTGCAACGTGATCGCCGCGATGGGTCGAGACAACGTCGAAGACCCGGAGTGGCAGCCGATCCTCAACGTGCTGCGCGACGACACCGCCGTCGCCGCCGACACGGCCGAGGAGCTCGACGCCGAAGCCGCGAAGGGGTACTCGGACCAGTCGTCCGGCAGCGCGGCCGGCAGCCCGGCCGAGCCGGAGTACGCGAACTACATCTCGAAGGCGTTCACCGACTGACCTGATCTGGCCTGACCTGATCTGGTCCGACCGGTCCGGCGGGAACGCCGACCGAGCCACCGCAAGGCACTTTCCGCGCCACCCGTCTGTCCATCGAAGTTAGTGACTGCTAACTACCCGGCCAATCTGATCAACCCGATCAACCCGACCAACCCGACCTGCGCTGTTCCATGATCTGTACTGATCCAAAATCCGGAGGGGATCACCATGAGCACCGAGACCATCGGCGGGCACCAGGGCCCACCGGCGGAGGGCCTCCGGGCCGCCACCATCGGCCACCCGGTCCGCACCTTCGTCATCACCGGCATCGCCATGTTCATGGCGTCGCTGGACAACCTCGTCGTCAGCATCGCGCTGCCCTCGATCCGGGAGTCCCTGCACGCCGGCCTGTCCGGCCTGCAGTGGACGGTCTCCGCCTACACGCTCACCTTCGCCGTCTTCCTGTTGACCGGCTCCACGCTCGGCGACCGCTTCGGCCGCCGGAACCTGTTCGTCATCGGCCTCGCCGTCTTCACCGCCGGGTCGGTGGCCTCGGCGCTGGCGCCGAACATCGGGGTGCTGATCGCCGCGCGTGCCGGGCAGGGCCTCGGTGGTGCGGTGGTGGTGCCGCTGAGCCTGACGATGTTGTCCGCGAGTGTCCGTCCGGAGAAGCGTGGCGCGGCCGTCGGCGCGTGGAGTGCGATCTCCGGTCTGGCGGTGGCGCTGGGGCCGGTGGTCGGCGGTGCCGTGGTGGAGGCCGCGTCGTGGCAGTGGATCTTCTGGGTGAACGTGCCGCTGGGTGTGGTGCTGCTGCCGCTGGCGTGGTTCGGCCTCACCGAGAGCCGTGGTCCGGCGCGCCGGCTGGACGTGGTCGGGACCGTGCTGGCCACCGGCGGCCTGCTCGGCGTCGTGCTGGGCCTGATCCGGGGCGGCGACGTCGGCTGGACCAACGCGCTGGTGCTGGCCGGTTTCGTCGGTGGCGGGGTGCTGCTGGTCGCCTTCATCGTCTGGGAGCTGCGGACCGACGCGCCGATGGTCCCGATGCACCTGTTCCGCGGCCGGGCCTTCCCGCTGACCAACTTCAGCACCCTGCTGATGTCCTTCGGGATGTTCGGCGCGATCTTCTTCCTCTCGCAGGTCTTCCAGACCGTTTACGGCTTCTCGCCGCTGGGCTCCGGGCTGCGGGTGCTGCCGTGGACCGGCGTACCGATGCTGGTGGCGCCGATCGCCGGGATCCTGTCCGACCGGATCGGGGGCAAGTGGATCGTCACGGTCGGCCTGGGCCTGCAGGCGGTGGCGCTGGCCTGGGTGGCCGAGGTGATCTCGACCAAGCTGGACTACGCCGCGCTGCTGCCGGCCTTCCTGATCGGCGGGACCGGGATGGCGATGTTCTTCGCGCCGATCGAGAACCTGGTGCTCGGCTCGGTGCGGCGCGACCAGGAGGGCATCGCCTCCGGCGTCAACAACGCGCTGCGCGAGTTCGGCGGCGTGCTGGGCATCGCGGTGATGGGCGCGGTGTTCTCCGCGACCGGCGGCTACGGCCCGACCGCGACGAAGTCCGCCGACCAGCACTTCATCGACGGTCTGATCCCCGCGGTCTTCACCGGCGCGGCGATCCTGGCCGTGGCCACGGTGGCGATGTGGCTGGTCCCCGGCCGCGGCGCCGGCGCCTCACAGCTCGGGGACGACTCCGACGCGCACCAGGAAGCCGAAGACGTAGCCCAGGGCGTTGGCGGCCCAGTGGAAGGACATCGGCACCAGGAGACTGCCACTGCGACGGCGTAGCTCGCAGAACACCGCGCCGCCGAGGCCGGTGAACACCACGGTCCCGAGATCGGCCAGCGCCGCCCCCAGCTCCGAAGGCCCCAGGAGTGAGGTGAGCGCTGGCTTCTCGGTGTTCAGGTGCAGCGAGGACAGGATGTGCCAGCACCCGAACATCAGGGAGCTGAAGGCGGTGGCACCCAGCGGCGGCCACCGCCGCAGCGCCAGCCCGAACAGCACGCCGCGGAACGCCACCTCCTCGGCCAGCACGGTGGCGAACGGCACGTCGACGAACACCCGCACTGCGACCTGCCACACGGTCAACGAGGCGTAGCGCTGGTCGGTGAACAGCGAACGCGTGGCCGGTAACAGGGCGCCGCCGAGGTAGACCAGGGCCACCCCGGCGATGATGATGCCGGACCACTTCAGGCCGAGCGGCCAGGACCTGTGGTCCAGGCCCAGCTCTTCGAGCGCGTGGCCGGACCACCAGGCCAGCGCCGCGAACAGGCCGGTGACGATGAACGCGACGACCAGGTCCGGCAGGCTGTCGAACCAGTGGACGCGGTGCTCCAGCCAGTTCAGCGCCGCCAGGAGAACGTGCCCAGCGACAGCCCGATGATGATCCCGGCGTTCCACGTCGAGGACTGGTTCTGGCCCATCAGCAGCTGCAACTCGCGCTGTGTCCGGGCGCCCCAGACGACCACCGAGACGCTCACCACGAGCAGCACCACAGGGATGAACTGCCACGAGCGCTTCCGCAGGTGCTCGCTGAAGCTCCAGCCCCGCCGCCGCGCCACCGACCGGACCAGGGTGCTGATCAAGGAGCCGACGCCGTAGCCGGCGATACCCGTGATGCCGCCGAGCAGGCCCTGCATGATCCAGGGCCGGGGGAGCAGCGAAGGGGTCAGCGACAGCCAGAAGAAGAGCGTCGCGAAGCAGTAGCCGGTCAGGTCCGGCCAGCGGCGCACCACCCAGGACGGGTCCGGCGGGTTCCAGTACGGCTTCCGGGCGAACGCCGCGACGCGCTGCGTCAACCGCCGACGGCGCCCGGAGCCAGAGCCGGAGTCAGAGCCGGAACCAGAGCCAGACTCAGAGCCGGAGTCGGTTTCAGAATGCCTGGTTGCAGAGGAGAAGTCCGTGAGATCCGATTTCTCCATCCGGCCATTATCAGCGCCCGAACGGCGAAATCGTGGGACCGGGACCCGCCGACCGCGCGAAAAGGCCCCGGCACGACGCCGGGGCCCTTTCGGGGGAGCTTCGGATTCAGCGCGCCTCGCCCAGCAGCTTCTGCAGCCGCGACACGCCCTCGACCAGGTCCGCGTCGCTCAGCGCGTAGGACAGCCGCAGGTAGCCCGGGGTCCCGAAGGCCTCACCGGGCACCACGGCGACCTCGGCCTCGTCCAGGATCAGCGAGGCCAGCTCGGCCGAATTCGCCGGGTGCTGCCCGCGGATCTCCTTGCCGAGCAGCGCCTTCACCGACGGGTACACGTAGAACGCGCCCTTCGGCTCCGGGCACAGCACGCCGGGGATCTCGTTCAGCATCCGCACGATGGTCTGCCGGCGGCGGTCGAAGGCCAGCTTCATCTCGTTCACCGCGGCCAGGTCGCCGGACACCGCGGCCAGCGCGGCGACCTGCGCGACGTTGGAGACGTTGGAGGTGGCGTGCGACTGCAGGTTGGTGGCGGCCTTGACCACGTCGGCCGGGCCGATCAGCCACCCGACCCGCCAGCCGGTCATCGCGTAGGTCTTGGCCACGCCGTTGACGATCACGGTCTGCTCGGCGAGCTCCGGGACCGCCTTCAGGATCGAGGTGAAGCGCGCGTCGCCGTAGACCAGGTGCTCGTAGATCTCGTCGGTGAGGACCCACAGGCCGTTCTCCAGGGCCCAGCGACCGATGGCCTCGACCTGCTCAGGGCTGTAGACCGCGCCGGTCGGGTTCGACGGCGAGACGAACAGCAGGACCTTGGTGCGCTCGGTCCGGGCCGCCTCCAGCTGCTCCACCGAGGCCAGGTAGCCGGTGGTCTCGTCGGTGACCACGTCCACCGGCACGCCGCCGGCCAGCTGGATCGCCTCGGGGTAGGTGGTCCAGTACGGGGCCGGGACGATGACCTCGTCGCCGGGGTCCAGCAGGGTCGCGAAGGCGTTGTAGATGGCCTGCTTGCCGCCGTTGGTGACCAGGACCTGGTTCGCCGACACCGACACGCCGGAGTCGCGCAGCGTCTTGTGCGCGATCGCCTCCTTCAGCTCCGGCAGCCCGCCGGCCGGCGTGTACTTGTGGTACTTCGGGTCCTGAGCCGCCTTCAGCGCCGCCTCGACGATGTAGGCCGGGGTCGGGAAGTCGGGCTCTCCGGCTCCGAAGCCGACCACCGGCCGGCCGGCCGCCTTGAGCGCCTTCGCCTTGGCGTCCACGGCCAGGGTCGCGGACTCGGCGATGGCGCCGACGCGACGGGAGACTCTGGAGGCAGGGTCGCGGCGGGACGGGGAGGGTGTGTTGGCTGCGGAGGCTGTCATGCCTCCCATCGTCCCACCGCAGGGGGGTCGTTCGGGGCGACGTTCCACGAAAGGAGACGCCCGCGACACGGCCGGTATGCGTGCCGCGGCGGAACCCGTTCGCAATCGAGGACGTGCGTCCCGTACACTCTCGATCGGCGGATTCCCCTTCCCCACCTCGGCGAGGTAGGTTTGTGGAGCACGCTTAGGCAAAGGGTCGTAGCTCAACTGGCAGAGCACCGGTCTCCAAAACCGGGGGTTGGGGGTTCAAGTCCCTCCGGCCCTGCTTAGGCGCCCAGGAAAGCCCGGTAATGGGCTCTCCTGGGCGCGAAGCGTGTTCGCGGCAGGACCTGCCGCAACAACTTGCCACTTTCACCGAATGTGATGAGGACCAGGTGACCGAGACGAGCTCGACCTCAGCGATGTCGAAGCCGGACCGCGGCCGCGGCGGTGACCGCCGCCCCGAGCGCCGCCGGTCCCCGCTGGGCCGGATGAGCCTGTTCTACCGGCAGGTCATCGCCGAACTGCGCAAGGTGGTGTGGCCGACCCGCAACGAACTGGTCACCTACACGACGGTGGTCATCGTGTTCGTCGCGATCATGGTGGGGATCGTGGCTACGCTGGACTATGGGTTCAGCAAACTGGTGATGTGGGCGTTCGGCTGAGCCGTCGTACCGAACCCACCACCCCGAGCAAAGGAAGTATGAGCGACCGTGTCTGAGACCTACGGAGACCTCGAAGAAGTGACTGTTCTCGTGGAGAACGACGACGAAGAGGCCGTCGAGGAGCAGGTCGCTGCCGGTGCGCCCGAGGACGTCGCCGAACCGGACGCCGAGGCCGGCAGCGCGCACGCGCCGGGCAGCCCGGAGGCGATCGAGGAGTTCCGCGAGGCCCTGCGCCGCGCGCCCGGCGAGTGGTACGTGATCCACAGCTACGCCGGCTACGAGAACCGGGTGAAGCAGAACCTCGAGACCCGCATGACCACCCTGAACATGGAGGACTTCATCTTCCAGGTCGAGGTGCCCATGGAGGAGGTCGTCGAGATCAAGGGCGGCCAGCGCAAGCGGGTCAAGCGCAACAAGTTCCCCGGCTACGTGCTGGTCCGGATGGACCTGACCAACGAGTCCTGGGGCGTGGTGCGCAACACCCCCGGCGTCACCGGCTTCGTCGGCAACGCCCACGAGCCGTACCCGCTGACCCTGGACGAGGTCGTGAAGATCCTGCTCGAGGAGCAGCCCGAAGAGGTCAGCGGCAAGCAGAAGGCGCCGGCCGAGGTCAAGGTGCTGGACTTCGAGGTCGGCGACTCGGTCACCGTCATCGACGGCCCGTTCGCCACGCTGCAGGCCACGATCAACGAGATCAACGCCGACTCCCAGAAGGTCAAGGGCCTGGTGGAGATCTTCGGCCGGGAGACCCCGGTGGAGCTGAGCTTCAACCAGATCCAGAAGAACAGCTGAGCCGCTTCTCCCCCAAAGGTATGACCGGTCTTCATGCTGCTTTCGCAGGCGGCTGACAAGGGCGCCCCACTAGCCTGGGGCGCCCTTAACATTTCCTGAAGATTCCGTGGGGGGATCTCATGGCTTTCCGCATGTCCCGGCGGCTGTCCGCGGCCGCGATCGTCTCGGCCTCGCTGGTCGGTCTGGCGGTCGCGCCGCAGGCCGGTGCCACCGTCGCCGGCGTCCCGGCGAGCAGCCCGCTGACCGTCAGCCACACCGATGGCAGCCTGGAGACCGTCGGCGGGGGGACCTCCTCCGTGCCCTGGGCCGGGACCGACGTCTCCTGGTCGCCCGACGGCAGCAAGTACGCCTTCTCCGCCAACAACCAGATCTACACCGCGAACGCCGACGGCTCCGCTCTGAAGATCGTCGCGCACGGCGCGGCCTCCGGCGCGCAGCCGGTCTGGGCCTACGGCGGCGAGCTGCTGGTCTTCGCCGGCTGGGACCCGACCGTCAGCAGCTCCGGCCCGACCCAGCTGATGGCCACCTGGTCCAACGGCTCGGCGAACGACAACGGCCTGCCGGTGTCCTGGCCGCTGCCGAAGGTCGCCGCGGCCGGCACCGCGGACTCCAGCCCCGACTACGGCGGCGACGTGCTGGCCTTCGCCCGGGCCACCGTGGTCTCCGGCGGAACGAACACCTCCGACGGGATCTGGATCCGCAGCAGCGCCGGGAACTACGTCCCGTTCCAGGTCTCGGCCGCCGGCGTCGCGCCGACCGTGTCGCCGGACGGCAAGACGGTGGCGTTCGTGCAGCCCGACAAGAACAAGGTGCCGCAGATCTGGACGGTGCCGACCTCGGTCCCGGCCGGCGGGCTGCCCACCCCGGTGCAGCAGACCTTCGTGGCCGCCGGATCGGCGAGCACCCCGACGATCACGGTCGCCAACCCGGTGTTCTCCCCGGACGGCAGGCGGATCGCCTTCGACGAGACCTCGGTCCCGGCCGGCGCGGCCAAGGGCACCAGCCAGGTCCGCTCGGTCGCGCTGAACACCGACCCGAAGGCCACGGTGAACACCGAGGTCGTCTTCGCCGTCACCGGTGCGCTCAGCGGCACCGAGCACCTGGCGTACCGGACCGAGTTCACCAAGCAGGTGCTGCGGCTGGCCGGCTCGGACCGGCTCGGGACCGCTCAGTCGGTGTCGCAGTCGCAGTGGCGGAATAACGGCGACGCCTCGGATTCCGTGCGGTCGCAGGCCAGTGTCGCCGTGCTGTCCCGTGACGACCTGCCGGCCGACGCGCTGGCCGGCTCGACGCTGGCCGCGCGGCAGAACGGCCCGCTGCTGCTGACCGCGAGCGCGACGCTCTCGCCGCAGGCCGCCGCCGAGCTCAAGCGGATCCTGCCGGCCGGCGCGACGGTCTTCCTGCTGGGCGGCACCCAGGCGCTGTCCCCGGCGGTCGCGAACTCGGTGCACGCGCTCGGGTTCAGCGTCGTCCGGATCGCCGGGGCGAACCGGTACGACACCGCCGTGAAGATCGCCGACCGGGTCACCGCTCACCCCAGCCAGATCCTGGTCGCCACCGGCAACGACTTCGCCGACGCGCTGTCCGCGGGCGCGGCGGCCGGCGCCAACTACGGCGCGGTCGTGGTGCTCAGCAACGACAAGGCGATGCCGACCGAGACGGCGCAGTACCTGCACCGCTTCGGGACGGACTTCGGGCCGAACTCGGACGTGGTGCTGACCGCGGTCGGCGGCCAGGCGCTGGCGGCGATCGACTCGGAGCACCAGGGGTACTGGCGGGTGAAGCTGGTCGGTGCCGACCGGTACCAGACCTCGTACTTGGTGGCGAGCGCGTTCTTCCCGTACATGACCGCCGCGGGCGTGGCCACCGGCACCGCGTGGCCGGACGCGCTGTCCGGAGGGGCCGCGATGGGCAGCATGGGCGGCCCGCTGCTGCTGGTGAACCCGGCCACGGGGCTGTCCGGGCAGGACGCCGCGCTGCTGGACGCCAACCGCGGGGAGCTGTCCGGCGGGTACGTGTTCGGCGGGCCGGTGGCGGTGCCTTCCGGTGTCGACAAGGAGCTGGCCGGGGCGATCGCTGGTCCGCTGGGTGTGATCAACGGTGGCGGGAGTCGGCTGGCTGTCGGTGGGGGCGGCGCGGCTGGCTCGGGCGTCTCGGGCGTCTCGGGCTCGGGGGTCTCGGCGGCGCGTGCGGCTGCGGACCTGGCTTCGGCGCTGCCGGGCGGGACCCACGGTCTGGCCGGTGCGTACCAGCCGGTTCGGCCGTAGGGAGTGTCGTATCGGTATAGCGATATAGCGACGCAACGGATGTCGTAAGCCGTAAGGAACAACGCTCCTGGGAGCGATGTTGTGCATGAGGCCTCCGTACCGGTCCTGACCGGTGCGGGGGCCTCACAGCGTCCGGGGCACGGCAGCCGGTCCGGTAAGCTTGGCTGCTGTTGCCTTATGGCGACGTCTCTCCGCCGTGCCCTTGGTAGGGGTTATCGGCGACGTCTACAGAAACGAGTACGGGAATGCCTCCCAAGAAGAAGCTCACCGCGGTCATCAAGCTGCAGATCAAGGCCGGTATGGCGAACCCGGCCCCGCCCGTCGGCCCGGCGCTGGGTCAGCACGGCGTGAACATCATGGAGTTCTGCAAGCAGTACAACGCGGCCACCGAGGCGCAGCGCGGCCAGGTCGTGCCGGTCGAGATCTCGGTGTTCGAGGACCGCTCCTTCACCTTCATCACGAAGACCCCGCCGGCGGCGAAGCTGATCCTGAAGGCCGCGGGCATCGAGAAGGGCTCGGGCGTCCCGCAGAAGGACAAGGTCGCGACCCTGTCGCAGGCCCAGGTCCGGGAGATCGCCGAGACCAAGATGCCCGACCTGAACGCGAACGACGTCGAGGCCGCGATGAAGATCATCGCCGGCACCGCGCGTTCCATGGGCGTCATCGTCTCCGACAGCTGAGCTGTCCGAGGCTTCTGAGCCTCTCAGCCGGCAGTACCAGCAAGACCAGCAGTACCGGAACCAGTGGCAGAGCCGCGCGCGGCTCGCGAAGACCACACCTCACCCTCATTAGGAGAGCAGCAATGAAGCGCAGCAAGGGTTACCGCAACGCCGCGGCGAAGGTCGACGCCGACGAGCTCTACGCGCCGCTGGCGGCCATCCGCCTGGCGAAGGAGACCTCGGTCACCAAGTTCGACAGCTCCGTCGAGGTCTCGATGCGCCTGGGCATCGACCCCCGCAAGGCCGACCAGATGGTCCGCTCCACCGTCGTGCTGCCGCACGGCACCGGCAAGACCGCCCGCGTGCTGGTCTTCGCCCAGGGCGACAAGGCCGAGCAGGCCCGCGAGGCCGGCGCCGACATCGTGGGCTCCGACGAGCTCATCGACGAGGTCGCCAAGGGCCGCCTGGACTTCGACGCGGTCGTGGCCACCCCGGACCTGATGGGCAAGGTCGGCCGCCTGGGCCGGGTCCTGGGCCCGCGCTCCCTGATGCCGAACCCGAAGACCGGCACCGTCACCGCGGACGTCGTCAAGGCCGTCAACGACATCAAGGGCGGCAAGATCGAGTTCCGCGCCGACCGCCACTCGAACCTGAACTTCATCATCGGCAAGGTCTCCTTCTCCGAGCAGCAGCTCGCCGAGAACTACGCCGCCGCCCTGGAGGAGGTGCTCCGCGTGAAGCCGAGCGCCGCCAAGGGCCGCTACCTGAAGAAGATCACGTTCGCTACTACCATGGGCCCCGGCATCCAGGTGGACGCCAACCGCGTGCGGAACGTCGCGGGTGACGACGAGGCGTGAGGTAGAGGCTAGAGGCTAGAGGCTAGGGGCTTAGAGGCCGCCGGAGGTAGAGGCAGCTAGAGGCTAGGAGGAGCCCCCCGTTCGCGAGGATGGGGGGCTTTTTCGTTGCTGCTATTCGGTGTGTGGGTGGCGGTGTGTTCTCGGTTTTACAGGCGATTTTTTACGGCTTCGCCAATGGTTTGATGGCCTCGCAGATCCTGTTGCCCATTGGGTTGTTGGGTGGTGGTGGGGTTGGTGGTGCTGGCAGGGTTGGTGGTGCGGCCGGCTTTGTGTCGAGCCCCGGTCGTGGGGTGGGTTCGATGTCGATGCAGCCGGAGTCGTGGCCGGAGCCGGCGCCTGTGGTGGCGTGGGCGGTGCGGGCGAAGAACTATGGCCGTGTGGTGCCGTTGCCGGTGGCGGTGCGGGACCGGTTGGGTGAGTTGTTCCCGGATGTGGAGTTCGCTGAGGCGTTCGGGTCGACGGGTCCGGCGGGGTGGTCGCCGGGGCGGCTGGCGTTGGTCACGGTGTTCCAGATGGTTGAGAACCTGACTGATCGGCAGGCCGCTGATGCGGTGCGGGACCGCCTGTCGTGGATGTATGCGCTGGGGTTGGATCTGGCGGACACCGGGTTCGATCACAGTGTGCTGTCGCAGTTCCGGACCCGGGTGGTCGAGCATGGGTTGGAGGAGAAGGTCCTTGATCTGCTGCTGGCCCGGCTGGTCGGTCTGGGGCTGTTGGCCGCGGGTGGGAAGGCGCGTACCGACTCCACCCATGTGGTCTCTGCGGTGCGGGATCTGAACCGGTTGGAGTTGGCCGGGGAGGCGGTGCGTGCGGCGATCCAGGTGCTGGCTGCGGCGGCCCCGGACTGGGTTGCCGCGGTGGTGGATGTGCCGGGTTGGACGGCCCGTTATGACACCCGGGTCGATACCTGGCGGATGCCCACCTCGCAGGCCAAACGGGACCAGCTGGCGTTGGCCTACGGCCGGGACGGACATGCGTTGCTGGCTGCGATCTACGACCGGCGGTCGCCGGGGTGGCTGGCTGAGTTGCCGGCGGTGCAGACGCTGCGGGTGGTGCTGCTGCAGAACTACACCGTCACCGTCGATGCGCGCGGACGGGAGGTGGTCAGGCGGCGGGAGAAGGCTTCGCAGGGCGGGGACGGTCTCCCGCCGGGCCATCTGCGTATCGCCTCCCCGTATGACATCGACACCCGCTGGTCGGTCAAGCGCGACATGTTCTGGAACGGGTTCAAGCTGCACGTCACCGAGACATGCACCGGGGAACCCTGCGACAATCGCGCCCGGCCCAACCTGATCACCAACGTCGCCACCACCGAGGGCACCGTGCCCGATGCCGCCGCCTTGGAACCGGTCCATGCCCGGCTGGCCGACCGCGGCCTAGGCCCGGCCGAGCATTACGTGGACTCCGGCTACGCCAGCGCCGACAACATCGTCGCGGCCAAGTCGGACTACGGCATCGCCCTGATCACGCCGGTGTTACTGGACAACTCCGCCCAGGCCCGCGCCGGGGCCGGCTTCGCCGCCGCAAACTTCACCATCGACTTCAAACACCAATCCGCCACCTGCCCGCAGGGCGCGCACAGTTCGTCGTGGACCCCGGCTATCCAACGCGGCAACCCGGTGATCGTGGTCAAGTTCGCCAACGCCGTCTGCGGGCCCTGCCCGGTACGCGAGCAGTGCACCACCTCAGCCATCGGCCGCCGACAACTGACCTTGCATCCCGCAGCCGCGACCCAGGCGCTACGGGCCCGACGCACCGAACAGACCGAGACCCGCTGGCAAACCGACTACGCCCTACGCTGCGGCATCGAAGGCACCATCGGGCAAGCCGTCACCGTCACCGGCGCCCGCCGCGCCCGCTACCGAGGCATCACCAAAACCCGACTGGAACACAACTACAGCGCCGCAGCACTCAACCTCATCCGACTACACGCCTGGTGGAACGACCAGCCACTCGACCGCAGCCGCACCAGCCACCTCGCCCGCCTCGAACTCTCCCTCGCCGCATGACCAATTCAAATGGGCAACAGGATCCTCACTGGGAATCGCAGTTCGGTTGTGTCCCGCATGCCGCGCTGGCGGCCGGCGGTGTTCGCGAACACGACCGCGCGTCGGTCCGAGTCACTGCGCACGCGTTTGATCTGGCGGGTGGCGGCCGCGTTTGGTGGGTGCGTTGAGGCCTCTGGCGGGCCTCCTCGACGAGGGGGCGACCCGCGCGTCGGGTTGTTTGGTGGCGGTCCGTGACTGTTCGGCTTTCTATCCGCTGTTGCCTGCGCCGCGCTGTGCGCTGGCGGTGCTGCTTGTGGTCGCCAAGGTTCTGGGTCCCTCGCCGCGTCATCGCCGTAAACGGAACCAGCCCGGTCCGGCGGAATCAAGCCGGATCACAGCTGCTGTGGTCCGGTTGCGTCCGGCTAAACGGAAAATAAAAGTTCCCAGGGCAGCACAAAACGCCCCGGCCTCCCAGGGGTCGTCGATCACACCACGTCAAGCACCCGTGCCGGTTCCACGCGACAGGTCTGACCCACGTGCTGCTGCGATATCGCTTGGGGGTCGGCAAGGTCCCCAGCGATCACGTCCAACAAGGCAGGCATCCCGGCCGCATGTCGGCCGGCACTTCACAGCCACATTTTCGTGCCGACAAGGCGGCGCGGCAACGCGCCAGATTCACTTGACACCGCCAAACCGGGCAGGTTGGCTGCGCCCGCTGACGCGGCGAGGGACCCAGAACCAACACCCCGCATGGTCCGGTCGGACCCGGCGAACGGCATCGCTGGTCCTGCTGCCCCGTCACCGCAGTAAGCCAAAAAATCCCGCCGCGCGGCCCCATCTCCGCTGGATGCGTCGTTTTCACACCCTTGTAAAGGATCTCATCGTTTCGCAGCCCTTTGGCCCGGTTCCCGGGCCACGTCGCCGGCAACCAGGGGTGACGGATTCGTAAAATCCTGATCAACTCGGCGCCTGCCGATCAAACTCATGTGCTTCTTACCCTTGTGTTTCTCGGTGGGCCGTCTATAGAAATGACCGACGCGGGCTCGTATCCCACTGCCCACTATGCGTTTTTCGGGCTTTGCGGACATTCATCCCTCTTTTCGGGAAGGGAACACGCACCATGACCAATGCCGTACCACGGCACCGCCGACGAATAGCCACGGCCACGACCATGACGGCCGTCGCGGCTTTCGTGACCGCCGGCGTGGCGCTGGCCGCGCCGTCGAACGCCGACTCCGGCTCGGCGACGATCGCAGGCAGCACCCCG
Organism: Catenulispora rubra; assembly: GCF_015356825.1. GTDB lineage: Bacteria > Actinomycetota > Actinomycetes > Streptomycetales > Catenulisporaceae > Catenulispora > Catenulispora rubra. The sequence goes on from NZ_JAACYW010000040.1 coordinate 33,506, forward strand.
GCCTATGCGACCGCCTCCAACGACCTCGGGCAGACCGGTACCGCCGCGCCGCTGAGTGTGCGGGTGTACCTCTCGGGTCAGGACGCGGCTGGGCTGGAGGCCTATGCCCGCGCCGTGAGTGACCCGTCGAGTGCCAGCTACAAGCACTACCTGAGCGCCGCTCAGGTGCAGAGCCGGTTCGGGGCCTCGCAGAAGCAGATCGATGCGGTCGCCGCTTGGCTGAAGCAGTCGGGTCTGAACGTCACCGGGACGAACACCCACTGGATCGACGTCACCGGTACCGTTGCCGCCGCGCAGAAGGCTTTCGGCACGCAGCTGCACAACTTCGCCACTTCTGAGGGCACGCTGCGTGCGCCGAAGAGTGACGTGAAGGTGCCGTCGGGGCTGGCCGGCGTGATCCTCGGTGTGACCGGGTTGTCGCAGAGCACGACGCATGCGGTCACCAACCACACGAAGGACCCGGCCACCACCACGAAGAAGGGCGGGATCTCCAACAACGACCCGTCCTGCTCGGACTACTACGGCCAGAAGGCGGCGCCGTCCTCGGCTCCGGCCGTGCCGGCCGGGTACACCACGCCGGCCACGCTGGCGCAGTGCTCGGTGGTCCCGTCCGAGCTCCGCAAGGCGTACGGCGTCTCCAGCACCGGGCTGACCGGTAAGGGCGCCACGATCGCGATCGTCAACTGGTACGGCTCGCCGACGATGGAGGCCGACGCCAACCAGTACTCGGTCAACCACGGTGACAAGGCGTTCGCGCCCGGGCAGTACTCCGAGGTGAACGACCCGTCGCAGTACACGAACCAGGCCCTGTGCGGGTTCGGCGACTACGGAGAGGAGTCGCTGGACGTCGACATGGCCCACGGCCTCGCGCCGGACGCCAAGGTCATCACGGTCGCCGCGAACTCCTGCTTCGACAGCGACCTGATCGCGGCCGAGGCGAAGATCGTCGACAGCCACCTGGCCGACATCGTGTCGAACAGCTGGGGCGAGCTGCAGTACACCACCGGCGGCGACATCGACCCGGCGGTGACGAAGGCGTTCGACCAGATCTTCATGCAGGGCGCGGCCGAGGGCATCGCCTTCGACTTCTCCTCCGGCGACTGCATGAACAACGACGCCTACTCCATCTCCAAGGGCCTGAACTGCGACCCGACCTCGTCGCGCGCGCAGATCGAGTGGCCGACCGGCTCCTCGTGGGTCACCTCGGTCGGCGGTACCGCGCTGGCGCTGAACAAGCAGGGCGGCTACGGCTTCGAGGCCCCGATGGGCGACACCCGCAGCGGGCGCACTGCTCCCGGCGCGGCCTCGTGGACCCCGGCCGGCCAGACCTTCGGCGGTGGCGGCGGCGTCAGCGAGAGCGAGGCGCAGCCCTGGTACCAGAGCTGGACGGTCCCGAACAAGCTGTCCACCACGCTGATGAGCGGCGCCAAGGCCTCCAAGCCGATGCGCACCATCCCGGACATCTCGCTGAACGGCGACCTGTACTTCAGCAGCACCCTGGTCGGCCAGACCACCAACGGCGTCTACAGCGAGGGCGGCTTCGGCGGCACCTCGGTGTCCGCGCCCTCCTGGGCGGGCTTCCTGGCCGACGCGCAGCAGGCGCAGTGGGGCGTGCCGGTCGGCTTCGCGAACCCGGCGATCTACGCCCGTTCGTGGCTGGCCAACGACGTGCTCCAGACCCCGAAGCAGATCGCGACCTCGCCGACGCACTCGGTGGTCTTCCAGTACCCGGCCAGCAGCCCCGCTGCCGGCCAGTACCGGCTGATCCAGTACGGCCTGGACGAGGGCCTGCCGGCCGCCCGCGGCTACGACGAGGCGACCGGTGTCGGCTCGCCGAACGCCTGGTTCCTGCGCTCGTTCGGCTTCGGCTTCTGAGCACCTGAATCGGTGACGGAGTCCGCGCTGTCATGAACGGACCGGCCGCTTCGCCCTTCGGGGCGGGGCGGCCGGTTTGTTGTGGAGGCTCGGTGGACGTTGGGTTCGGAACCTACGCCCGCAGCTTCCTGGCCCGCGCATCCAAGTAGCGCTGCTCGGCGATACTCGCCGTGGCCTTCGCCGCGCGCCGAAAGTTCTCATACGCGCCGTCCGTGTCCCCGGCCATCTCCAGCAGATGCGCCCGCACCGACAGCAGCCGGTGGTGCTTGGCCATCCGCTCGTCGGCGTCGAGCGTCGCCAGCACTGCGAGCCCGGCCTCTGGCCCCTCGATCTCGGCGAGTGCGACCGCGCGGTTCAACGTCACCATCGGGTTCGGCGCGATCCGTTCCAGGACCAGGTACAGCGTGTGGATCTGCCGCCAGTCGGTGTCCGCGGGGTCGGTGGCGACGGCGTGCGTGGCGGCTATGGCCGCCTGCAACTGGTACGTCCCCAACTCCGTGCCGCCCAGCGAGTTCTTCGCCAGCTCCAGCCCTTCGGCGATCAGCTCGGCGTCCCACTTGGTCCGGTCCTGCTCGTTCAGCGGCACCAGGTCGCCGCCCGCCGTCGTGCGCGCCTCGCGCCGGGAGTGTGTCAGCAGCATCAGCGCCAGGAGCCCGGTCACCTCGCCGTCGTCCAGCAGCTGCGCGTGCACCATCCGGGTCAGCCGAATCGCCTCGGTCGCGAGGTCGACGCGGTCCAGGTCCGCGCCGGACGACGCGGTGTAGCCCTCGTTGAAGATCAGGTAGAGCACGTGCAGTACGACCTGCAGCCGCTCTTCGCGCTCGGGTCCTTCTGGAAGCTCGAACCTGCTCCCGGCCGCCTTGACGCGCTGCTTGGCGCGGCTGATCCGGGCCGCCAGCGTGGCCTCCGGGACGAGGAACGCGCGGGCGATCTCGGCGGTCGTCAGGCCGCCGACGGCGCGCAGCGTCAACGCGGTCTGCGAGGCCGCGGTCAGCGTCGGGTGGCAGCACAGGAAGAGCAGGACCAGGGTGTCGTCGGTGTCCGGGACCTCGTCCGGGACCGCCTCGGAAGCCCAGACCTGCTCTTCCCGTTCACGCCGTGCGGAGTCGCTGCGCACCTGGTCGATGAGCCGGCGGGAGGCGACCGTGGTCAGCCAGCCGCGCGGGTTGTCCGGCAGGCCCTCGGCCGGCCACTGGACCGCGGCGGCCAGGACGGCCTCCTGCACCGCGTCCTCGCAGCCCTCGAACCTGCCGTACCGGCGCACCAGGGCGCCGAGGACCTGCGGGGCCAGTTCGCGGAGCAGGTCCTCGATCGCCGGTGCTGTCATGCCTCCAATTGTCCATCGGAGAACATGACCTGGCGCACTTCCACCCCGAGCCCGTCGATCGAGGCGTCCGGGATCTGCGTGGCCAGCTCGACGGCCCGCGCCTTGTCCTCGACGTCGATCAGGTAGAAGCCGCCCAGGTACTCCTTGGCCTCCAGGAACGGGCCGTCGGTGACGACCGGCTGGCTGTTGCGGACCCGCACCACGGCCGCCTGCGACGGGTCGACCAGCGCCTGGGTCAGGATCAGCTCCCCGGAGTCCTTCAGGGACTGCATGAACCGGCCGTGGCCCTCGCCGATCCCGGCCTTCTCCTCGTCGGTCAGCGCGTCCAGCACGGCGGGGTTGATGTGCAGGCTGATCAGGAACTTCATCTCGATACTCCTTGTGTCTCGGACGCCCGGCGGCGCCCTTCACCCGGTTGTCGGAGCCGTCACGGGGTTCTTGACATCTTCCGCCGAACCGACGTCAAAGACCGGCGGGCCGCTCCGACGACCCGGTGAAGACGTCGAGAAGAGGAGACAAGAGATGCGTACGAACCGGGCCTGGCTGGGACTGACACTGCTCATGCTGCCGACGCTGATCGTCGCGATGGACATGACCGGGCTCGTCGCGGCCGTGATCTTCGCGGCGCTCTCGGTGCTGGTGTTCGTGATGCGCCCGGTCGAGTCGCAGCCGGATGAACCGGCCGCCGCTGTCAACGAACCGGCCACCGAATCGGCCGTCACCAGCGCCGCATCGGCCGTCCCGGAGCCGGTGGCGGCCTCCCATTGAGATCCGTCCGTATGGGTGACTTTTCGAGGTTCCTTTCACAAAGCTCTGACCTGCGGAGACGGTGAGTCAAGGCCCGGTTTTCCAGGCGGGGGGCGCTGTCGCTCGGAAGATGTAGTCCGGTTTACGAGCGATGGCCGGAAAGTGTAGAGCTTGCGGTGGTTCGCACCTCCAACGTCAGGGAGCTTCAATGAGCATCCGCAAAACCCTCGCGGCCGTGGCTTGCGCCGCGTTCGCGGTCCTGGGCACTGCCGGCACCGCCTCCGCCTCCGGCGCGGGCGCGATCGGCAGCGCGTTCGGCTCGCCCGGTCTGCTGTCCGGCAACGTGATCCAGGTTCCGGTCAACATCCCGGTCAACGTGTGCGGCGACAACGTCGGCATCCTGTCGGCGCTGCTCGGCACCGCCGGCACCGTCTGCGTCAACCGCTGACGTTCCAGCTCCCCAAGGACCCCGGGCCACATGTGGCCCGGGGTCCTGCCTTTCCCGCCGGTCGGCACCTCATGGTTTGCCATATGCGGCAGTGCGGGAGAGCGTTGTTCGGGAGTCTGTTCTCAAGGAGGCGCACGGATGTCGCACAGCCACAGCGAACGCGATCTGAGTGGGGACGTGGACGTCAACCCACTGTTCGCCCGGCCGGGGGAGTTGCGCAGCCGGCCCCGGACCCGGCTGGCAGACCTGCCGATGCTGCCCGAGACCGCCTACCAGGTGGTGCACGACGAGGCCATGCTCGACGGCAACGCCCGGCTGAACCTGGCGACGTTCGTCGGTACCTGGATGGACGACCAGGCGCGCCGGCTGTACCTCGAAGCCTTCGACAAGAACATGATCGACAAGGACGAGTACCCGAGCACCGCCGCGATCGAGGAGCGGTGCTGGCGGATCCTGGCCGACCTGTGGCACGCCCCGGACCCGGCGCGCGCCATCGGCACCTCGACCATCGGCTCCTCCGAGGCGTGCATGCTCGGCGGCCTGGCGCTCAAGCGGCGCTGGCAGGAGGCGCGGCGCGCGGCGGGCAAGCCCGCCGACCGGCCGAACCTGGTGATGAGCTCGGCGGTGCAGGTCGTGTGGGAGAAGTTCTGCAACTACTGGGACGTCGAGGCGCGCTACGTCCCGATCACCGAGGAGCACAAGACGCTCGACGGCACGGACCTGAAGTCCTACGTCGACGAGAACACCATCGGCGTGGTCAGCATCCTCGGCGTCACCTACACGGGCATGTACGAACCCGTGCTGGAGGTCAGCCGGGCCCTGGACGAGATCCAGCACGAGACCGGCCTGGACATCGCGATCCACGTCGACGGCGCCTCCGGGGCCATGGTCGCCCCGTTCCTGCAGCCGCACCTGGAGTGGGACTTCCGGGTCCCGCGCGTGGCCTCGATCAACACCTCCGGCCACAAGTACGGGCTCGTCAACCCGGGCCTGGGCTGGGTCCTGTGGCGGGACCGGGACCTGCTGCCGGAGAGCCTGGTGTTCAAGGTGAGCTACCTCGGCGGCGAGATGCCGACGTTCGGCCTGAACTTCTCGCGCCCGGCCGCGCAGGTGCTGGTGCAGTACTTCCAGTTCCTGCGGCTGGGCCGGCTCGGGTACCACGAGGTGCAGAAGGCATCCCAGGACGTGGCGAAGTACCTCGCCGACCGGATCGGCGCGATGGCGGCCTTCGAGCTCTGGAACGACGCCTCCGACATCCCCGTCTTCGCCTGGCGGCAGAAGCCCGGCCACGGCACCAACTGGACGCTGTACGACGTCTCCGACCGGCTGCGGATGAAGGGGTGGCTGGTGCCGGCGTACCCGATGCCGGACAACCTGTCCGACACGGTGGTGCAGCGCGTGGTGATCCGGAACGGGATGAGCATGGATCTGGCCACGAACCTGCTCGCCGACATCGAGGAGGCGGTCGCCTACCTCGACAAGCTGACCCAGCCGCTGCCGGACGCCGAACGCTCGGTGTTCCACCACTGAGCCGCGAACACTGACAGGCAGAGCATTCCGGAGCCCCCTCAGGCCGCGTGCTCGGCGAGGAAACCGGTCATCAGCGCCAGCCACTCCGCCGGCCGCTCGGCGAACGGCAGGTGCCCGGTCGCGATCCGGGCCAGGCGCGCGCCCGGGATCTTTACCGCCAGCTCCTCGTGCAGGTGCGGGGAGACCAGCGGGTCCGCCGTGGTCGAGATGACCAGCGTCGGCGCGGCGATCGAGCCCAGGTCGCCGCGCACGTCGACCCGGCGGACCAGGTCCACGTGCTCGGGCGTGCCGGCCGGGATGAGCCCGGCCAGGCCGTCGATCGCCAGCCGCAGGTGGCTTTCGGGGGTGGCGTCCAGGGTCTCGGCACCGAACGCGACGAGCGTGAGGAACTCCGAGAGCCGGACCGCGTCGCCGGCCTGGTAGAGGTCGTTCCACAGCTTCGCCGCGAGGTCCAGCCGCGCGTCCCGGTAGGCGAAGGTCGCCGTCAGGATCAGGGCGCTGACGCGCTCGGGGTACCTGGCCGCCGCCCGGATCGCCACCGGCCCGCCGAGCGAGAACCCGGCCAGCGCGAAGCGCTCCAGCCCTTCGGCGTCGGCTGCGGCGACCAGCTGGTCGGCCAGGAAGTCCACGCTCAGCGGCCCGGCGGCGCGCGGCGTCCGGCCGGTCCCCGGAAAGTCGATCCCGACCACGGTGTGCCCGGCGCCCAGGCCGTCCAGGACCGGGCCGTAGTTCAGGGCGATGCTCCCGCCCGCGCCGTGCGCCAGCAGCAAGCCGGGGCCGGTGCCCCCGACGGTGCGGGCCAGGACGGGCTCGGTGGCGAACGGCGTGCCGACGACAGGCATGGAAGCCCCCTCACAAGTATTTGTAGCGGTCGCTACAGAAGAACGGTACCACGTTCTGTATCGGTCGCTACATAAGAGTTGGAGGTGCTCCCACCGGGTCGGGTGGCGAGTTTGCTCTAGATGATCGTCCGCGAGAACACGCTGTGCCCGTGCGCCTCAGCCCGGCGGGCCAGCGCCCGGAACTGTTCGACGGAACTCCGCGCCTCGACGAAGTCGACGAACGTGACCTCGGGGATCTCCATCCACTGCGCGGCGAGCATCGGCACGTGGTCGTCGGTCACCGCGGCCAGCGTCGTGACCCAGTCCTCCGGCATCACCTGCAACAGCAACCCGGACTCCCACGGCGACTGCTCGCCGGGGCGCTCCTCCCCGTAGGGCCACGTCTCCTGGTCCGGCCACACCAGCCGCGGCCCCACACCGCGCCGGATCTTGAACGGCACGCCCTCGGCGAACGCGACCAGCTGCCCGACCACCACGTGCACGTCGAGCCCCTTGGCCTCGAACCAGTCGGCCCCGTGGTCGTCGAGCCCCACCTCGGCGGGCTCCCGCCAATCCCCGCCCGGCCCCACCGCCCACGCGATCGCCGTCGCCGGGTCCGGCGCGCGGAAGTAGTCATGAAACACGCCCATGACGAGAGCGTAGCCGCCGGTCAGGACAGTTTCGGGGGGGATGGCCCAACCGCTGAGCCCAATGCTGAGGCCGTTCCTGAACCGCCGCACCACCGACGCCTACCGTTCGGCCACTGCTGAGATCCGAGCCGCCGCAACAGAATCTTGATGTCCCCGGGCGTGCCTATGCTTGCCCGCATGGCGAGGAAGAAGAAGCGGCTGCCAAAGGATTTCGACACCACGCTCCGCTCCGGCGACTTGGACGCGATGAAGGCGGTCTTCGACACCACCGAGCTCGACGCCCACGACGGCATGTACGGCCCGACCGCGCTCGGCATGTATGGCATCCCGCTGGAACTGGTCGCCTGGCTGGTCGAGCAGGGCGCCGACGTCGAGGCCGTCGACCGCTCCGGCCACGCCCCGCTGTGGCGGCACGCACGTGTCGGCCACGACGCGATCGTCACCGCCCTGCTGGACGCTGGCGCCGACTTCCAGGACCTCGAGCGGCCCGCGCTCCACTCGGCCGCCGAAGGCGCCAAGCCCTCCACGGTGCGCCTTCTCCTGGAACGCGGCGCGGATCCCCTCGTCCTCAGAGGCCAGTTGACGGCGCTCGCCTCGGGCCTTCAGTACTGCTCCAACATCGACCTGCCGAGGATGGCCGAGGTCGCCCGGATCCTCCTCGACGCCGGTACTCCCATCACTCTCACGATGCGCGAACGCATTGAGGCGATCGGCAAACGCTTCGAGTTCTACCGAGCGGGCTTCAATCCGGACTACATCGACGAGGCCGACGCCGGCCTGAACCGCCTCTACGAGCTGTTCGGCGTCACTCCGGTCGGACAGCGCCGCACTCACGACGGCACCTCCCCGATCACCGTGACCGCCACCGCCTGGCCCGATCGGCATCAAGAACTCTGGGACTACCTGGTCCCCGGCCGGGGCCCGGCTGCCACGGCCCAGGGCGAGGCCATCCGCATCACCGGCCGCCTCGCGCACGAAGTCCTCGACAACGGCGGCATCAACTGGGACAGCGACTTCCGGTCGATGGCCCGCACCCTGCCGACCTTGTTCGCCTTCGGCATACCGCTGCCGGACGCGCAGCTGAACGAGGCGACCACGCTGGCCCTGAACTACCGCCGCAACAGCCCTGAGGAGCACATCCAGCGGCTCAGCGAACTGGCGGTGTGGTGGGTGCTCGCCAACCCCGAGCCCCTGCCGGCGCCGGAGCCGGCCTACACCCGCTAGCTGATCAGTCGCCTGAATCGCTGCGTATCCGCACGTCGGCGACCTTGCTGACGTGCCGCGCCCCGCACACGTCCCCCGGCACGACCAACTGCGGCCCCTCCGCGTCCAACGCGTCGCCGTCGCGCGTCAGCCCGAGCAGCACCGGGATGTTCGCGAACTCCGGGTCGATCTCAGCCCACGACAACACGACCCGGTGCCCGTCGTGCGCCCGGATCGAGATCAGGAACCGCAACCGGTCCTTCCGCTCCCCGGGCACGAAAGCCGGCTCCGCGAGCCGCGCCACGTCCAGCAGCAGCGGCCCGGAGAACCGGTGCCGCCGCGGCCCGCTCTTGCGGCAGGTGAACTCCACCTCGCACTCGTGCCGCCGCAGCGACCACAGATCGGCCACGCTCAGGACGCGGGGCGACCGCACCTCGCCGCCGAGCCGGACGAACCCGCCGCCGGCCGCACGGACCGTGCCGGTCTGCTCACCGAGCATGGGATCCTCCCTCGCGCGGGCCGCCTCCGTTCGGCGGATGCCGCCCACGATCCACAGTAGGCCGGGTCCCGGCAGAAGCAAGGGTTGTCACAGCACCTGCGAGACGATGTGTGCCGTCCGTTATGAATATGCAAGGTCTTCCAGCCTTTCGCCCTGGCGTCTGCGTTGTAAGCTCACCGCGTGGACGTCTACCGGATGGGTGAGGCCGCCGAACTGCTCGGCGTCAGTGCCGACACCGTGCGGCGCTGGGCCGACGCCGGCCGGCTGAGCGCGCAGCGCGACGAGAACGGACACCGGGTGATCCCGGGGCCCGAGCTCGCCGCCTTCGCCTCCTCGCTGGCCTCCGCCGCCGACGAGCGCTCGGAGGTGTCCTCGGCCCGCAACCGGCTGCGCGGCATCATCACCGCGGTGACCAAGGACGCGGTGATGGCGCAGGTGGACATCCAGGCCGGGCCGTTCCGGGTGGTGTCGCTGATGAGCCGGGAGGCCGTGGACGAGCTGGACCTGCGGGTCGGCGCGACCGCGGTCGCGGTGATCAAGTCGACGACGGTGGTCGTGGAACGCGGCCCGGCCCGGGCGTCGCACACAGGCAAGCCGAAACCGGACGAGGCCGACGGCGGTGCGGTCACCGCCGAGTCGGCGGACGTGACCGTGGAGACCCGAGGGGGCCGTTCGTGAAGAAGTCAGTCGCCGTAGTCATTGCCACCGGCCTGTTGCTGGCCGGGTGCAGCAGCTCCAAGAGCTCGCCGAAGGCTGCCGGGGGATCGAGCTCGACATCGGCTTCGTCGTCCTCCGCCGCCACGTCGGCCTCGTCCTCGGCGCCCAGCGCGAGCGGCCCGGTCAAGGTCGCCTACGCCGCCTCGCTGGCGAACCTGATGGAGCACGACCTCGGCCCGGCTTACAACAAGGCCACCGGCGGCGACTTCCAGGGCAACGCGGCCGGCTCCACGCAGCTGGTCAGCGAGATCAAGGGCAAGGTGAAGCAGGCCGACGTCTTCATCAGCGCCTCCACCGACGCCAACACCGGGCTGATCGGCGACGCCAACGGCGGCTGGGAGGCCTGGTACGCGACCTTCGCCACCGCCCCGCTGGTCATCGCCTACAACCCGAGCAGCAAGTTCGCCGCCGACATCAAGTCCAAGCCCTGGAACCAGGTCATCACCGAGTCCGGCTTCAAGATGGGCTCGACCGACCCGAAGCTGGACCCCAAGGGCAAGCTCGCCGCGCAGGCGCTGACCAAGGACAACGTCCCCACCTCGGCGGTGCAGGTGTTCCCCGAGGAGCAGCTGGTCGGCCGCCTGCAGTCCGGGCAGTTGGACGCCGGCTTCTTCTACTCCAGCGAGGCCACCGAGCTGAACATCCCGACGGTCACCCTCGGCGACATCCACCTGCAGGCCACCTACACCGTCAGCGTCCTGAACAAGGCCCCGGACGCGGACGCGGGAGTCGCCTTCGTGCAGTTTCTGCTCGGTGACGCGGGCAAGGCCCTGATGACCAAGCACGGCCTCCAGTTGCAGCCGATCAAGGTGACCGGCACCGCCGGGTCTGTGCCGGCGCCGTTGCAGTCCCTGCTCAACGCCGGCTGAATCTGAGTACCGACACAGTGCGGCCGACCGTCGGGGGCTCAGGCGCGCGGATGCTGCGCACCCCGCTTCCGTGGCTGGCCGCACTGCTGGTCGCCTACCTGCTGGTCCCGCTCGTCGCCTTCCTGGTCCGGGCCCCGGGCCAGGGCGGCTCGGCGACCGCGGCACCCGGCGTCGGCGACGCGCTGCGGACGTCGATGATCACGGCGACCATCAGCACCGCGGTCGTCACCCTGCTCGGCGTCCCGCTGGGCTACCTGCTGGCCCGCTCCGGCAGCCGCACCGCCGGCGCGCTGGGCGTCGCGGTCCAGCTGCCGCTGGCGCTGCCGCCGCTGATGAGCGGGATCCTGCTGATCTACCTGGTCGGGCCGTACACCACGATCGGCCAGTTCTTCCACGGCGGGCTCACCGACAGCGCCGCCGGCGTCGTGCTGGCGCAGTGCTTCGTGGCGGCGCCGTTCCTCGTGGTCTCGGCGCGCTCGGCCTTCGCTGCCGTGGACCCGGCGCAGCTGGACGTCGCGGCGACGCTGGGGCACGGCGCGCTGTCCCGGACGCTGCGCGTTGCGCTGCCGATTGCGGCGCGCGGGATCCGGGCCGGGATGCTGCTGGCGTGGCTTCGGGCCTTCGGCGAGTTCGGCGCCACGATCGTGCTGGCCTATCACCCTTACACCCTGCCGGTGTTCACGTACGTGCAGTTCAGCAGCACCGGCCTGGCCGCGACGACGGTTCCGGTGTTGGTGACGCTCGGCGCGGCGCTCGTGGTCCTGCTGATCGCCGACCGCGGCCCGGCCCGCCGCGCGCACCGCCGCCGCCCGGTGCGGCTCCCCGAGCCCCGGCCTCCGGCACTGTCGCAGGGTCCTGTCCTCGACTTCAGCATGACAGCTCGCCTCGGCGCCTTCCGGTTGGCGGTCGAGCACCGCGGCGTGGGTCGCAACTTGGCCATTCTCGGCGCCTCGGGCTCGGGCAAGTCCGCGACTCTGCGCCTGCTCGCCGGGGTCCTGCCGACGCATGATGCGCACATCGCCCTCGGCGGCCGCGATCTGGCAGCGCTGCCTGCCGAACACCGGGGTATCGGCTACCTCCCGCAGCACCCGACTCTGCTTCCGCACCTGCGCGTCTGGGAGCAGGTCACGTTCGGGGTCGGCGCCGATCCGGCGCTTGCGGCGTTCTGGCTGGGCCGGTTGAAACTGACCGACCTCGCCGACCGCTACCCCGACCAGCTCTCCGGCGGCCAGGCCCGCCGCGTCGGCCTGGCCCGGGCGCTGGCGCGCGAACCGCGTCTGTTGCTGCTCGACGAACCCTTCGCCGGCCTTGACGCCCCGGTCCGCGACGAACTGCGCCGCCTCCTGCGCACGGTCCTGCGCGAAACCGCGCTGACGTCGGTCTTGGTGACGCACGACCCTGACGACGCGGCGCTGCTGTCGCAGGACACGTTGTTGTTCGCCGACGGCACGGTCCTCCAGGACGGAGCCACGCGCGTAGTTCTCACGCATCCAGCTGGCCCGAACGCGGCGCGCCTGCTCGGCGTGCGCAACATCGGGCACGGCCATGTCGACGCCGATGGAGTGTTGGAGAGTGGGCCTTTACGTATTGCGCTTCCCAAGTCGGCACTGGAAACTCCGGCCTGGGAACACGCGACGCCGCCGAGCGCGGTCGCGTGGTGCGTCCAGCCGCACGACGTCCGCCTGGTCCGTACCGGTGGGACCCGGGCCATCGTCGATGACGTCGCGCACCTCGGCCCGATCGCCGAACTGGTCCTTCTCCTCGAAGACGGCGGCGCCGAACTGACCGTCACGGTCCCCAGCGGCCAGGAACCGGAGATCGGTGCAGAATGCCAGGTGGAGGTGCCGGCCGAAGCCGTCATCGTCTGGCCCGAAGGCTGATCGTCCAGTCCCACCATGGAGTCGCCCGATGTCCGAGAACCCGCACGTCGTCACCAAGACCGCGAGCACGTCGGTCACTGAGACCAGCCGCCGTCTGCTGGAGCTGCTGGAGCACGCCGGCGCCACTGTCTTCGCGATCATCGACCAGGCCGCCGCGGCCCGGACCGTCGGCCAGGACCTGCGCGAGACGATCCTGGTCCTGTTCGGCAACCCGGCCGCGGGCACTCCGGTCATGGCCGCGCAGCCGTTGGCCGCGCTCGATCTCCCGTTGCGCATCCTTATCTGGGACGACAACGGGACCACTCGCGTCAGCTATCTGGATCCTGCGGCGCTCGCCGACCGGTATGGGGTTGATTCCGAGCTGCTTGGGAAGCTCGGAGCGGTCCATGTGCTCAGCGACAAGCTCGCCGCCGCCGCCGCGTGAGCTCATAGGTCCTGTCCGCAGATGAAACAGCCCCCGAAGCGTGGAAACGCATTTCGGGGGCTGTCTTCGTCAATCTCAAGCCGTCAGTCGTTCCCGGCCTCGATCGCAGCGCGGTCCAGCAACTCCTCGTCGCCCTCCGCCTCGGCCTCGGCCGCCGGCCGCGCGGCGATGCTCTGCGCCCCGCCGTCGGTCATCGCGCCGATCAGCTCGCTGGAGAAGGGATGGCCGCCGGGCAGCGTCGCCGCCTCCACGCCGGCACCGCTGCCGACCATGCCCAGGTGCGCGTACTGCTCAAGCTTCGTGCGTGAGTCGGCGATGTCGAGGTTGCGCATCGTCAGCTGCCCGATGCGGTCGACCGGACCGAAGGCGGCGCCCTCGGTGCGCTCCATCGACAGCTTCTCCGGGTGGTAGCTCAGGGCCGGGCCCGCGGTGTCGAGGATCGAGTAGTCCTCGCCCCGGCGCAGCCGCAGCGTCACCTCGCCGGTGATCGCGCGGCCGACCCAGCGCTGCAGCGACTCGCGGACCATCAGCGCCTGCGGGTCCAGCCAGCGGCCTTCGTACAGCAGCCGGCCCAGGTGGCGGCCCTGGTTGTGGTACGCCGCGACGGTGTCCTCGTTGTGGATCGCGTTCACCAGCCGCTCGTAGGCGATGAACAGCAGCGCCATGCCGGGGGCCTCGTAGATGCCGCGGCTCTTGGCCTCGATCACCCGGTTCTCGATCTGGTCCGACATGCCCAGGCCGTGCCGGCCGCCGACGGTGTTGGCCTCCTGCACCAGATCGACCGCCGAGCCGAAGGTCTTGCCGTTGACGGTGACCGGCCGGCCCTGCTCGAAGCCGATGGTGACGTCCTCGGCCGCGATCTCGACCGCCGGGTCCCAGAACCGGACGCCCATGATCGGCTCGACGATCTCCAGGCCGGTGTCGAGGTGCTCCAGCGACTTCGCCTCGTGCGTGGCGCCCCAGATGTTCGCGTCCGTGGAGTACGCCTTCTCGGCGCTGGCGCGGTAGGGCAGGTCGCGCTCGGTGAGCCACTGCGACATCTCCGAGCGCCCGCCGAGCTCGCTGACGAAGTCGGCGTCCAGCCACGGCTTGTAGATCCGCAGCGCCGGGTTGGCCAGCAGCCCGTAGCGGTAGAACCGCTCGATGTCGTTGCCCTTGAAGGTCGAGCCGTCGCCCCAGATCTGGACGTCGTCCTCGAGCATCGCGCGCACCAGCAGCGTGCCGGCCACCGCCCGGCCCAGCGGCGTGGTGTTGAAGTAGGCCCGGCCCCCGGACCGGATGTGGAAGGCGCCGCAGGCCAGGGCCGCGAGCCCCTCCTCGACCAGGGCGGCACGGCAGTCGACCAGGCGCGCGAGCTCGGCGCCGTAGGCCTGGGCGCGCCCCGGCACGCCGGGGAGGTCCGGCTCGTCGTACTGGCCGAGATCGGCGGTGTAGGCGCACGGCACGGCGCCCTTCTCGCGCATCCACGCGACCGCGACCGAGGTGTCGAGCCCGCCGGAGAAGGCGATGCCGACGCGCTGACCTGCTGGCAGGGATGTGAGTACCTTGGACACGAGTGCAACTATATACGACCGCCTGAATAATCATGCCACCGCGTCCACATGATGGGCACGGCGCGCCGTCATTCGGGCCGCCGGCCGCCTGCCTCGGTGGCCCTGTGGCCCCGGCGCCTCGCCTCAGACGGCCTTGACGATGGTCCCGGCCGCTTCGAGCGCGGCCACCTCGTCGGCTGGCGCCTCGGCATCGGTGACGACGGTGTGCAGGATGCTCGACGGCCCCACGTAGGCGTGCGCGGTACGCCCGAACTTGCTCCCGTCGGTGGCCAGGATCGTGCGGCGCGACGAGGCGATGCTCGCCTTCTTCACGGCCGCGTCGTCGAGGTCGTAGGCGGTCAGCCCCTCGGCGGCGCTGAGCCCGCAGCAGCCGATGACGGCGGTGTCGAAGCGCAGCGCGGCCAGGGACGCGAGCGTCAGCGGACCGGTCAGGTCCCCTTCGGTGGTTCGGGGGCGCCCGCCGGGCACCAGTAGCGCGGCCTGCCCCGGCGTCTCGCTGAGCACGCGGATCGCCTGAAGCGACACCGGCATCACGGTGACCGGCCGCTGGTGCAGCAGGCGGGCGACCTCCAGGCACGTGGTGCCGCTGTCCAGCACCACGGTCTCGCCGTCGGCGATGAGCGACGAGACCTCGGCGGCGATGCGGCGCTTGGCCTCGACGGCGTCGTGGGCACGCAGCGCGAACGGCGGTTCCTCGCCCCGGAGGAGCAGCGTGCGGGCCCCGCCGCGGACGCGTTCCAGCACGCCTTGCGCGGCCAGCACGTCGAGGTCGCGCCGGATGGTCATCTCCGAGGCGCCGGTGAGCTCGGCGAGCTCCGGGACCGTGGTGTTGCCCGACTCTCTCACGGCCTCGGCGATCCGCCGGTGACGGTCTGCGGTGCTCATACCGGCGATTGAACACCACGCACAACGAACATGCAAACTGTTCATTCACTGGGTTTTCAAACATGGATTGTGTTCGTTATGGTGGTCGGCATGGAACGATCACTCCGCTCCGCCCGAATAGCGACCTTCACGTACTTCATCCTCTGCGGGACGCTGATGGGCACCTGGGTGGTGCACATCCCCGCCATCGAGCACCAGGTCGGCATCAGCCACGCGACGCTCGGCGGCCTGCTGGTGTTGTTGGGCCTCGGGGCGTTCGCCGGCATGCAGGTGTCGGGGCGGCTGGCCGACCGCTTCGGGCCTCGCGTCGTGGTGCCCACGGCCGGCGCGCTGTGCGGCGCCACGCTGGTGCTGCCCGGGCTGGCTCGGGAGCCTTGGACGTTGGCCGCCGCGTTGCTCGTCTTCGGGTTCTTCAACGGCTGCCTGGACGTGAGCATGAACGCGCACGCGGTTCATGTGGAGAAGGCTTACGGCCGACCGGTCATGTCGGCGTTCCATGCCGCGTTCTCGGTCGGGGGCGTGCTCGCCGCGATCATCGCCGCCGGTACTTCGGGCGTCGGCATGAGCCCGGCGGTGGCGCTCGCGATGATGGGGGCTGTGGGGGTGGTGGTCGCCGTTCTCACGACGCGCGCTCTGCTTCCCACTGAGCCTCGGCCTTTGGTTTCCCTGCCTCTAGCTGCCGAGGACGAGCACCCGCCGCTTCCCTCGCCCTTCACTCGCCGGGGTGCCGGAAGGCGCATCTGGCTCCTAGCCGCCCTGGCTCTGATGATCATGCTCTGCGAAGGCGCCGCGAACGACTGGAGCGCGTTGCACATGAAGGACGTCCTGGGCGCGCCGGCCAGCACCGCCGCCTTCGCATACGGCACGTTCGCCGCGGCGATGACCCTCGGCCGACTGCTCGCGGATCGAATCTCGGCTCGCTTCGGCGCGATGGCGATCCTGCGGTATGGCGCGGCCATGGCCGCCGTCGGCATCACGATCGTTGCGCTGGGGCCGTGGATCTGGGCCGCGTTCGCCGGGTGGGCCCTGTTCGGCCTGGGCTTGTCGGGTTGCGTCCCACAGCTCTTCAGCGCGGCCGGTCACGCCGACCCCTCCGCCGCCGGCACCAACGTCTCGCGCGTCGCCGGGCTCGGTTACGTCGGCATGCTGGCGGGCCCCGCCGTCATCGGCTGGATGACGCATGTGATGGCCCTGAACCACGCGTTCCTTCTGCTGACCGCGATGTGCGTGACGGCCGCGACGACCGCCGGGGTCCTGCGCGTCGGATCGGAGCGCGCGCCGGAGCTGGCGCTCAGCAGCACCTGATTGTCGGGTATCCGCCACGATGACTTGAAGGCTAAACTCATCGCATGACGGCCCCACCGATAGCCCAGCAACCCGCACCCTCCACCGACGACGCCGATAACGCCGACCTCTGGCTGAGCCCGAGTGAACTCTCCTCCTGGCTGTCCGTGGTCCGCCTCATCACGCGCCTGCCCTGGGCGATCGACGGCCAACTCCAACGCGACGCCGACGTGAGCATGGTCGAGTACATGACGATGGCCATGCTCGCCGAGGCGCCAGAGTGGACCATGCGCATGAGCACCCTGGCCGAAGAAGCCTCAGTGTCCCTCTCACGCCTATCGCACATGGCCAAGCGCCTCGAAGCACGCGCCTACATCCGCCGCGAACCCGACCCCACCGACGGCCGCTTCACCAACGCCATCCTCCTCCCCACCGGCATGCACAAGATGCAGCAGGCAGCCCCCGCCCACGTAGCCTTCGTCCGCCACCTGGCAGTCGACAACCTGTCACCCGAGCGCCTACGCCGCCTAGGTCAAGACGCCGAACGTATCCTCCGCCGAATCGACTCGCCCGCGCGCTGACCCGCGCCGCCCCTGGGCCTCGCGCTGCTGCGAGCTGCCTCGCAAACTGAGTCGAGCAGCCTTCTCGAGCTGAATCCCGAGCCCACCGGTTCCCCGAAGTGAGCACTCCCGAACCGCAAGCAGCCTCTCGCTGTGCCGCGCGCTATCCCGACTCGCAAGCCGTGCCTTCCCTCCCGCAGCTCAGCCCCAACTTCCGCCCCATCACTTGAATGTTCATGTCATAGGCGCTAGATTTACCCCTGTCAGCACAACCCGCTCGGGAAACCCCCCGACCATGACATGAATATTCAAGTCCTCCCGAAGGAGACCACCATGAGCGACCTGCGAATCGCCGTCATCCTCGGCAGCACCCGTCCGGGTCGGCGGGGCGAGGTCGTCGCGGACTGGGTCATGGCGCGCGCCAAGGCTCGGGCCGGGGCCGAGTACGCGCTGGTCGACCTGCTCGACTACCCGCTGCCGCACATGGACGAGCCGCTGCCGCCGTCCTTCGGGCAGTACGTCGGCGACCACACCAAGGCCTGGGCCGAGACCATCGGGTCCTACGACGGCTTCATCTTCATCACGCCGGAGTACAACCACTCCATCCCCAGCGTGCTGAAGAACGCGATCGACTACGTCTACGCCGAGTGGAACGACAAGGCCGCCGGCTTCGTCGCCTACGGCACCGTCGGCGGCACCCGCGCCGTGGAGCAGCTGCGCGGGATCCTCTCGGCCGTGAAGATCGCGCACGTGCACCAGCAGCTGTCCTTCTCGGTGTTCACCGACTTCGACGAGGCGGGCGCCTTCACCCCGGACCCGCGCAACGAGCAGGCCATGAAGACGCAGTTCGACCAGGTCGAGTCCTGGGCCCGGGCGCTGAAGACGGTCAGGGCCTGATCATGGCCGCGCCGCGTACTCCAGCCGCCACCTCCCACATCGGCACCCGCCACATCACCACCCCCCACATCGACATCCGCCGCGCCGCCGACCGCACCGAAACCCGCCTGTCCTGGCTCCACGGCCGCCACTCGTTCTGGATCGGCGGCCGGCCCTACGACCCCGCCAACACCCACCACGGCCTCCTCCTGGTCCACAACGAGGACACCATCGACCCGGGCACCGGATTCGAGACGCACCCCCATCAGGACATGGAGATCGTCACCTGGGTCCTCGAAGGCGCCCTGGTCCACCAGGACTCCGAGGGCAACTCCGGCGTCATCTACCCGGGCCTCGCCCAGCGCATGAGCGCCGGCACCGGCATCATGCACTCCGAGAAGAACGACTCCTGGCGCCTCGGCGGCGCGCCGCACTCGGACCCGGTCCACCTGGTCCAGATGTGGATCGTCCCCGACGAGCCCGGCATCACTCCGGGCTACGAGCAGCTCGACATCGACCATGACCTGCTCGCCGGCGGCCTGGTCACCGTCGCGTCGGGCCGTCCGCAGCACGCCGCCGAGACCGCGATCCGCATCCGGAACCGCGACGCCGCCCTGTACGCGGCCCGCCTGATCCCCGGGCGCCCGATTCAGCTCCCCGAAGCCCCGTACCTGCACCTCTACGTCACCCGCGGCTCCATCGAGCTCGAAGGCGCCGGCGCCCTCACAGCCGGCGACGCCGCACGCCTCACCGCCACCGGCGGCCAACGGATCAGCGCCACCGAGCCCGCCGAGGTCCTGGTGTGGGAGATGCACGCCGACCTCGCTCAGGCATGACCAATGACTTGATCCTTCAAGCAATCGAGGAGTGAGAGCCATGCACGAGAACGAGAAGATCATCCGCGCCGCCTACCAGGTCGCCGAGGACCAGGATGTGGCCGGCTGGATCGCCGCCTTCACCGAGGACGGCACGTTCACCGACGAATCCATCCCCCACACCTACCGCGGCCCCGAAGAACTCGGCCAGACCGTCGAGGTCTACGCCAAGGCCTTCCCCGACATGCACCGCGAACTCGAGAAGTTCTACGTCGTCGACAACACGGTCATCGTCCAGCTCCGCCTCCAGGGCACCCACACCGGCCCGCTGGAGCTGCCCACCGGCGCCGTCCCGCCGACCGGCAAGCGCATGGACGCCCCGTGCTGCGACGTCTTCGAACTCGTCGACGGCAAGATCAAGCGCTTCGACTGCTACGCCGAGGGCTCGGTCATCGCCAAGCAGCTCGGCCTGGCCTGAGCACCGGCGTCAGTACTGGCACCGCACCGCACGACCACGGCGCCCGCGACCCCGATCATGGGATCGCGGGCGCCGCCTTGCTCCAGCACCGCGTGATACTTTCCTGCCACGGAACAGGGGCCGAGGTGGGGCGGGGATTAATGTCTGAGACTGAGCTCACTGCTGCGCCGGAACTGCCGGACGCGCCAGAGCTGCGCGACGCCCACGACACGCGAGACGCGTCGGAGACCCCCGACCACAAATCCCCCGACCAAGACCTCGCCGCCTCCGACCCCATCCGCCGCGGCAACCGCCTCACCGCGCACTTCGACCGCCTGGTCCGCCGCGACATCTTCGGCGTCAACGCCGCGGTCCTCCTCTTCCTCCTCGCCCCACTGGCCTTCGGCTACTACGCCCGCCTGCACTGGTTGGCCCACTCCTTCCCGCCCGACAGCCGCTACTACGTCACCATGACGCTCCGCGACCTCGGCTGGAGCGACGCCCACGCGCTGACGAAGCAGTGGACCGACGCCGGGAACATCGCCGAGTCCTGGTACTTCGCACACAGCGACCCGACCTGGCTGATGGTCCAGTCGCGCATGCTCTACCCGTTCTTCGCCGCGCCGTTCGTCCTGGTCTTCGGCCTCGGCGAGGGGATGCCGATCGCCTCGATGGTGGCCTTCGCCGTGATGCTGTGGGCCGTGGCCCGCCTGGTCCAGCGGCTCTACGGCCCGACCGCCGCGCTCGCCGCCGGCGCCGTCCTCGGCGCGTGCGGCTTCATGATGAACCTCGCCGAGGCGGTCACCGATCCGGTCGCGATCGCGGTCCTGGCGCTGATCCTGCTGAACCTCCCGCTCGGCCGGCGCGCCCGGGCGCACAACCTGGTCCTGCTCGCGCTGCTGTCCGTGCTGCTTGAACTGAGCCGCCAGGTGATGCCGACCGCCGCGGCCATGGCGTTCTTCGCCTGGGCCTGGGCGACCGTGTTCCCCGGCCGCGGCCGGTACCGGCGGTGGCGCAACGACTGGCTGTGGCCGTCGGCGATCGTCGCCGGCACGACCGTGTTCGTCCACCTGCTGGAGGGCCAGCTCGCCGGTCGCGGGGCCGGCTCTCAGATGTCGCAGGTCACCTCGGACCCCACTCACATCGCCTGGACCATCACCCGCTACGACGCCCTCAGCACGGTGCACGAGGACCGAGCCCTGTCCGTGCTGCTCGTCGGCGCCTTGCTCTTCGCCGTGATCCGCTTCACCGACGTCGTCTCGGGGCTCCTGTTCGGCGCGATCGCGGGTACCTACGTGATCATGATCGCCGGCCTCGAACCCTCCGACATGCGTTACGAGTCGATCATGTTCCCGGTCGCCGGCCTTGCGGTCGGAGCACTCTTCCACCACCTCGCCCCGGCCTCACTGCGCGGCGGCGTCGTCGGCGACGGCACGCTCCGCTCGGACCGGCTCCCCGCCGTCGACACCTGGTGGCAGCGCGGCCCGCGCCGGATCCCGGCCCTCGGCGCGTCGGCCGTCGTGGGCCTGGCCTTCCTGGTCGGATGGTCGGCGACGCACGGTTCCCAGTCCATGGCCGGTGCCGTGCCGACGGCTCCGGCAGCCGCGGCAGCCCTGGCCGGAGACCCGCACGCCGAGCTCCCCGACCACGCCATCGCCGCCGAGGCGGTCCTGTCCTCCGAGTTCACCGAGGCCGAGAAGATGGTCAAGGGCGCGGGCTCCGGCTTCCTCCTCTACGCCGACTGGCGCCACCCGATGCGGTACCGGCCGTTGTCCCCCAGCCAGCCGGGCTGGGCCCACCGCGGTGCGGACGGTACCGCGGTGCTGTACCCAGGGGACCTGGACGACTCGGACTGGACCGCGTTGTCCCGTGGGTTCACCTTCAACGGCACGCTCGACCCGGCGACGGTCAAGGTGATCACCAGACAGACCAGCGCCTACGGGCAGGACGTGACGTTCACCGTCTCCGCCGGCGGCACCGTCCACCGGGGCCACGCCACCGTCGTGTACCCGATCCGCTCCGTGATGCCCGGGATCGTGACCGAGATGGTCTTCGACTCCTAAGGCCTCTGAAGTCCCCAAGCCGATGCAACGCTGCGCGGACGCCCACGCGTACAGCGCTCGACACATCGGCAAGGGAGGAGAGCGGCATGACGGGGAAACAAGCGGAGTCTGCTGTCACGGATTTCGACCTCATCTACGCGGCGAACGCGCCACGCCTGGTCGGCCAGCTCTATTTGATGATCGGTGACCTCGCCGAGGCCCAGGACTGCGTCCAGGAGGCGTTCGCCAAGGCCTGGCTGCGGTGGGACTCGCTGACCGACGGCCGCGGCGACCCGATCGGGTGGGTCAAGACCACGGCGTACCGCATGGCGGTCTCGCACTGGCGGCACTGGAAGTCCGGCGTCAAAGCCCTGCGCAAGCACGGCGCGCCGCTCGACGCCCCGGAACCGTCCCCGGACGCCGTCGCGCTGCGCGACGCACTGGCCAAACTGCCCAAATCCCAGCGCGTCGCCCTGGTCCTGCACCACCTGAACGACATGCGGGTCGAGGACGTGGCCCGCGAACTCCGCGTCGCCCCCGGCACGGTCAAGGCCCGGCTGTCCCGGGGCCGCGCCGCCCTCGCGGTCCTTCTCGCCGACTGGCACACGGACGTTCTGGCAACGGAGGAATCCCATGCTTGACAACGAAGTCTTCACCGAAGCGATGCGCCCCGAGGACTGGACGCACCTGGCCGGCAACGGCGCCGCGGCCCGCGCCAAGAGCGTCGGCCTGCGCCGCACCCGCTACGCCGGGATCGTCGGCGGCACGGCTGCGGCCGTGGTGGGTGCCGCGGTGATCGCCGGTACCCTCGGCCTCGGCCTCGGCGGCGGCTCAGCGGCCTCGGCGGCCTCACCGGCTGCCAGCGGTACCCCGACGAAGTCCGGCCCAGTGACGATGGCCGAGGTCTTCGCGCAGTGGAAGACCTGCCCGGACTCGCAGCTGACCGTGGCGAACCTGGGCCCGACGGATCCGGCCGACCTGCAGCAGCGGTGGCGCGATGCCTGCCACCGCTACGAAGGGACCCTGTCCGCGCTGCTGCCCTCCTACGAGGTCACACCGGACATGGCGAGCATCTCGCAACCCGGTGGTTCCAATCCCGACTGGCGGGACTACGAGAACCCCGCGTACGTCGTCCCCGCCGGCTACACGCCACACATGAACCCGAACCTCTACCGAGTCGTCAGCTCCGACGGCAGCATCACGTCGGTGATGATCCGTGCGTCCCGCTATGTGGACATAAAGCCGATCTCGGGCGAACAGGTGACCCTGTCGAACGGGCTGAAGGCCACGCTGGGTCTTGGCTCCACCGACTTCTTGAAAAAGGGCGACAAGGGCTACGGGATCTTCATTCTGGACGGCAGTAAGTCGTTCCTGATGACCGCAAGCGGGAGCCTTGTCGGAACGGCCTCCACGCCGACGCCGAACTTCGATTTCAAGACCCTGGTGATGAGCCCGCAGTTCGCGCAGATGGTGACGCAGTCCCTGGCCGAGCCCGAGAGCTGACTCCGCAACCCGTGCCGCTCTCCACCAGATTTGGGGGAGCGGCACGGATTCGCGTTCCTTCCCGCCTTCCCGCCTCTAGGCCAGCGCCCCGAAGAACGCCCGCAGATCCGCCGCGAGCACATCAGGGCACTCCATCGCCGGGAAGTGCCTCCCGCGCTCGAACTCACTCCAGTGCGCGTCCGCCGGGGTCGGGACCAGCTTGCGGACCGTCGGGTCCGCGCCGAACACCGCGAAGCCGTGCGGCACGGGGGAGGGGGCGCCCCAGTCGGAGGACTGGAACTGGTCGTAGAGCGTGTGGGCCGCGGATGCTCCGGCGCCGGTGAACCAGAACAGGCTCACGGTCGTCAGCAGCTGGTCGCGGTCGATCGGCAGGTCGGTCCACTGCTCGAACTTCTCCGCGATCCAGGCCAGCTGCAGGACCGGGGAGTCGACGAGGCCGTAGCCGATGGTCTGGGGCCGGCTGTTCTGGATCGTGAGGTAGCCCGAGCCCTCCTTCCGGAACGCGTTCATCCGCTCCAGCGCCAGCGCGTCGACGGGATCGGCCGGGTCCAGGCGGTCGGCCAGGCCCGGCAGGAAGGTGGCGACGTTGGCCGCGGTCTTCGGGTCGGTGGTCACGTGGACCCCGGTGACGTGCTCGGCGTCGTACCCGGCGACCATCCCCGACACGCCGCCGCCGATGTCGCCGCCGTGCACGCCGTAGCGGTCGTAGTCCAGCCGGCGCATGAGCTCGATCCGGGCGCGCGCCGTCCGGCTGAGGGTCCAGCCCTGCGCGGAGAGCGGTGTCGAAAACCCATACCCAGGAAGGGAAGGCGCGACGATGTGGAACGCCGGGTCCTGCTCCCGTTCCGGGGCGACCAGCGGCTCGATCAGAGTCAGAAACTCGGCGACGGAGCTGGGGAAGCCGTGCGTGAGCAGCAACGGCTTGGCGTCCGGGCGCGGGGACCTGACGTGCAGGAAGTGGATGCGCTGACCGTCGATCTCGGTCACGAACTGCGGGAGGGCGTTGAGCGCCTTCTCCTGGGCCCGCCAGTCGAAGCCGGTCCGCCAGTACTCCGCGAGCTCCTTCAGGTAGTCCACGGGCACCCCGCGCTCCCACCCGGCGCCGGGCACGGACGCAGCCCAGCGGGCGTTCGCCAGCCGCGCGTGGAGGTCGTCGAGGTCGGACTGCGGGATCGCGATCTGGAAGGGCTGGATCTCGGTGCTCATGAGGGTCTCTGTGCTCATCAAGATTTCGGTGCTCATCGGGGCCTCGGTGTACATCAGGGTCTCCATCCGACGGTCGGTCCACCGATCGGCCACCGCCGATCGCCTGTGACGCGAGCCTAGGAACGATTGCGGAAAGGTTCGTTCCGCTATCCCGGATACGGTTCAAGGATGTTGGAGACCTCGGCACGGCTGCTGCGGCTGCTGTCCCTCTTCCAGGCCCGGCGCGACTGGACCGGCCCCGAACTCGCCGAACGGCTCGGCGTGACCACGCGGACCGTGCGCAACGACGTCGAGCGCCTGCGCGAGCTCGGCTACCCGGTCGAGGCCCGGCCCGGCGTCGCCGGCGGCTACCGCCTCGGCCCCGGCGCGGCGCTGCCGCCGCTGCTGCTGGACGACGACGAGGCGGTGGCGGTGGCGCTCGGCCTGCGGATCGCGGCAGGGGGCGCGGTCGTCGGGATCGAGGAGACCTCACTCAGTGCGCTGGCAAAGCTCCAGAGCATCCTGCCGACTCGCCTGCGCCATCGCGTCGAGTCCTTCGCCTCCCATGCGCTCCCGGTCCCGGCCCGCGGCGCCGCCGTGGACGCGGAGGTCCTGACGACCCTGGCTCTCGCCTGCCGCGACCACCTGGCCCTCCGCTTCGACTACGAAGGCCACTCCGGGAC
>NZ_JAACYW010000400.1 GCF_015356825.1 Catenulispora rubra
CAGGAACGGCCGGATCCTAGCGAACCGCGACGCGATCTCATCCTCAGTCAGCACCCTGCGGGCCTATCACAAACCGGCAGGGGATCTCTCGGACACCACCGCGTAGTTCTCACGCGAGCCCTTAGGTGATGCACCGCAGGACGACGGAGTCCGCTTGCCCGGACCGCGGCGCCGAGTTAACGTCGGTGACGACGCGCTGGGAGAGGGCTGATCATGAAATGGTTCAGACGCGAGGCGAAGGCCCCTGACACGCTCGCCGACGCGGGCCCGCACCGGGTCGATCCGGCGGAGCTGGCGGCGGCGCGGGACATCGTGCGGCGCGCGCTGGACGCCGACGGCGCGGACGGCGAGTCGTCGGGGCGGGATCTGTTCCGGCTCGGGACGGCCTGAGGCCCCGGCACGGCACAGCACAACCTGAGGCCCCGGCGCGGCACGGCACGGCGCAGCCCGAGATTCGCCGCCACCGCCTGAGGTCCACCCGCCGCGAAGTGGATCTGCCGCCCCGCCGCACCGACCGGTTACGGTTCAGGCGTGGACATCCTTCGCTACACCGCCTTCAGCTCCGACCCGGCCGGCGGCAACCCGGCCGGCGTGGTCCTCGACGCCCGCGGCGTGGACGGCGCCGCGATGCTCGCCGCGGCCGCGGAAGTCGGCTACTCCGAGACCGCGTTCCTCCTGCCGACCGACCGCGACCGGGTCATGGACGTGCGCTACTTCAGCCCGCTGGCCGAGGTCCCGTTCTGCGGCCACGCGACCATCGCAACCGCCGTGGCCTACGCCGAGCAGTACGGCGTCGGCGATCTGACGCTGAACACCCGCGCCGGGACCGTCCCGGTCCACACCGCCGCCGCGCCCGACGGCACGCTCACCGCCACCCTGGTCAGCGTCCCGCCGAAGTCCGAGGACCTGCGCGGCCCGGTCCTGGCCGAACTGCTCGGCATCCTCGGCTGGACCGCGAGCGACCTGCACGACGCGTTCCCGCCCCGCATCGCCTTCGGCGGCGCCTGGCACCCGATCCTGGCCACCCCGAGCCGGGCCCGCCTCACCGAGCTCGACTACGACATGGACGCGCTGCGCGCCCTGATGCTGCGGCACGACTGGACCACGATCGACCTGGTCTGGCGCGAATCGCCGGACGTCTTCCAGGTCCGCAACCCGTTCCCGGTCGGCGGCGTCTTCGAGGACCCGGCCACCGGCGCGGCGGCCGCGGCCTTCGGCGGCTACCTGCGGGAGCTGGACCTGGTGCCGGTGCCCGCGACGGTGCTCCTGCATCAGGGTGTGGACATGGGACGGCCCAGCCTGCTGACCGTCGGCATCCCGGCCGGCGAGGGCGGGATCTCGGTCTCCGGGACGGCTGTCGCGCTGGCTTAGGTTCTGGCACAGGCCGATCCGGCGCGCCGTCCCCGCCCCGTGACGGAAAGTCACCTGACACCCCCGAAGTAGGATGGCTACGTTGTCCGAAACCGCCTTCTGAATCCAGGCAGAGTCCACACCGTAGGGATCCGCGCATATGCCCGCTATCACCCGTGAAGAGGTCGCCCACCTGGCGCTCCTGTCACGGCTCGACCTGTCCGAAGACGAGCTCGCGCACTACGCCGAGCAGCTCGACGTCATCCTCGGCTCGGTGGCCCGTGTCAGCGAGGCCGTGCAGAAGCTCGGTCAGGGCCAGGACATCCCGCCGACCTCGCACGCGCTTCCGCTGGTCAACGTCACCCGGCCGGACGTGGAGCAGCCGTGCCTGGACCCGGCCGACGTGCTCCAGGCAGCGCCGGCCGCGCAGGACCAGCGTTTCCGGGTACCGCGCATCCTCGGGGAGGACTGAGATGACTTTCGACGGCGATCTGTATCTGACCAAAGATCTGACGAAGAGCACGGCGGCGGCGCTCGCCGGCGCCATCAAGAACGGCGACGTCACCTCCACCGAGGTCACCCAGGCGCACCTGGACCGCATCGCGAAGGTCGACGAGAAGGTCCACGCCTTCCTGCACATCGACGCCGAGGGTGCGCTGACCAAGGCCGCCGAGGTGGACGCCAAGCGGGCCCGCGGCGAGGAGCTCGGCCCGCTGGCCGGCGTGCCGCTGGCGCTCAAGGACGTCTTCACCACCAAGGGCGTGCCGACCACCTGCGGCTCCAAGATCCTGCAGGGCTGGCTGCCGCCGTACGACGCCACCGTCACCCGGCGGCTGCGCGAGGCCGACATCGTCATCCTCGGCAAGACCAACATGGACGAGTTCGCGATGGGCTCCTCCACCGAGAACTCCGCCTACGGCGTCACCCACAACCCGTGGGACCTGACCCGCATCCCCGGCGGCTCCGGCGGCGGCTCGTCGGCCTCGCTGGCCGCCTTCGAGGCGCCGCTGGCCATCGGGACCGACACCGGCGGCTCGATCCGCCAGCCGGCCTCGGTCACCGGCACCGTCGGCGTGAAGCCGACCTACGGCGGCGTCTCCCGCTACGGCCTGGTCGCCTTCTCCTCCTCCCTGGACCAGGGCGGCCCCTGCGCGCGCACCGTCATGGACGCAGCGCTCCTGCACGCCGTGATCGCCGGCCACGACCCGATGGACTCCACCTCCATCGACCTGCCGGTCCCGGACGTCGTCGGCGCCGCACAGCTGGCGAACATCGAGGGCATGCGCATCGGCGTGGTGAAGCAGTTCGACGGCGAGGGCTACCAGGAGGGCGTCCGCCAGCGCTTCCACGAGGCTGTGCAGACGCTGCGCGACCTCGGCGCGACGGTCGTCGAGGTGGACTGCCCGTCCTTCGACTACGCGCTGCCGGCGTACTACCTCATCGCGCCCTCGGAGTGCTCCTCGAACCTGGCGCGCTTCGACGCCATGCGCTACGGCCTGCGCGTCGGCGACGACGGCGTGAACGGCGTCGAGGAAGTCATGGCCCTGACCCGCGAGGCCGGCTTCGGCCCCGAGGTCAAGCGCCGCATCATGCTCGGCACCTACGCGCTGTCCTCCGGCTACTACGACGCCTACTATGGCTCGGCGCAGCAGGTCCGCACGCTGATCATGCGCGACTTCGACCGCGCCTTCGCCGACGTGGACGTGCTGGTCTCCCCGACCACCCCGACCACCGCCTTCAAGATCGGCGAGCGCGCCGACGACCCGATGGCGATGTACCTGGCCGACCTGTGCACCATCCCCACCAACATGGCCGGCAACGCCGGCATGTCGGTCCCGGTCGGCCTGGCCCCCGAGGACGGCCTGCCGGTCGGCCTGCAGATCATCGCCCCGGCCATGGCCGACGACCGCCTCTACCGGGTAGGCGCCGCCGTCGAGGCCGCGATGAACACCAAGTGGGGCCACCCGCTGATCGAGGAGGTGCCGTCACTGTGAGCAAGAAGTCCAAGAACTCCAAGCCGCTCGGCACGTTCGGCACCCTGTTCGCCATCGGCAGCTCCGTGACACTGGCCCCGGTCCTGCTGCGCCGCTTCAAGGAGGCGCGCGCCGACGGTGACAAGCTGGCGCTCGCCGACGCCGCGGTGTCGGGTGCGGCCCTGGCCGTCGGTGTGCTCCAGGTCCTGCGGGCCCGTAAGTCCTCCCGAAAGGTCGAGTCCTGAGATGAGCACCGCGATGATCCGCGGTGAGGGGGCACCGTGATCACCAGAATCGAGGTCGACGGCTTCAAGTCGTTCGTCGATTTCAGCCTGGACCTGAGCCCCTTCACCGCGGTCATCGGGACGAACGTCGGGGGGAAGTCGAACCTGATCGACGCGTTCCGCTTCCTGGCGGCGTCGGTGAAGGGCGATCTCTTCGATGCGATCGAGGCGGTCCGTGGCGATGCCGAGAGCCTGTTTCACCAGTACGCGGACGGCTCTCGCGTCGACACCATGCGCTTCGCGGTGGAGTTCGCGGACGGTTCGAACTCGCGTCCGATGCGGTACGAGACACAGGTCTTGTGGGGCGAGACCGGTGGGCAGCGCGCACTCATCCACGAAGTCGAGCTCTTCAAGCCGATGTCGGGGCCGGCGGACTTCACGCAGACACTGCGGCGCAGCAACGGGCGAATCGTGCCGGCTGAAACCGCGCAAACCCCTGATTCGCGCTCCTCGGCCGTCGCGGGTTTGGGATCGTGGGGCGAGCTGCTCGCGGAGCTGGCCGGGCTCCGGGCGTGCCAGTTCGAATCTTCGGCGCTGCGTCGCCTTTCGACGATCGGGCAACGCTACGACCTGGCTCCGGACGGTTCTGGCCTACCTGGCTACCTCTTTCAGATCCAGAATCACACGCAGACGGAAGACGACCCAGACGGCGCGCTCCGTGAGATCCGGCAGGTGCTGCACGGAATCATCCCGGACGTCACCGACTTCACCGTCACCGAGGATCGGATTCGTCGGGACATCCGGATCGAGTTCACCGCCGAGGACGAGCCTGCCTACGAGGCAGCGATCGCTTCCGACGGCACGCTACGGACGCTCGCGATCCTTGCGGCACTCGCTGATCCGTTCCAGATCGGTCCGCTCCTCATCGATGAACCCGAGAACGGTGTCTATCCCGAGCGGCTCCGCAAACTGCTTGGGGCCATCGCCTCGGTTACGGGGTCGTCAGCAGGCGATCCGTCCGTGCCGCCCATGCAAGTGCTGCTCGCCAGCCACTCGCCGGTCGTGCTCGACGCGCTGCCTCCGGAGA
Organism: Catenulispora rubra; assembly: GCF_015356825.1. GTDB lineage: Bacteria > Actinomycetota > Actinomycetes > Streptomycetales > Catenulisporaceae > Catenulispora > Catenulispora rubra. The sequence goes on from NZ_JAACYW010000400.1 coordinate 4,635, forward strand.
ACGTGGTGTTCCTCGACGCCGTGTCGCAGGTGGGACTGGGAAGGCGGCGCCGCGTGACGCGGGCCCGTCGAGCCGGCGAATCGGTGGCGAAGGACAGCACCGCGGACTGGGGTCCGCTGCGTCCGGCGAGCGTCGAGCGCTTCCGGACCGGCGGGGAGCTGCGTGACTGATGCCGATCCGCTTCCTGCTCGCCGTGCTCGTCTGCGAAGGCGCCTCAGACGAGTGGTTCCTGCCTGTCCTCTTGCGGCGGGCGATCCAGCGGCTCTGCGATGGTGGACGTGTCGAGGTACAGGTCGAGGTCGAGGTGGCAGCGGCGGACCACCAGCGCCCCGACACGATCATCGACGCGCTCGATGAGCTGCCCCGCTTCGACGTCGTGCTCTACCACCACGACGGAGCGCCGGCCGCGTCCGCCCAGGCGAAAGTCGAAGAAGTCCGCCGCGACGTCACCGCGGTACGCCGCGAGCCGTTCGTCGCCGTCGTCCCGGTGCGGGAAACCGAGGCATGGCTGCTCGCCGATGTCGCCACGCTCGCACGTGCGGTCGGAGTGCCTTCGGCCGTGGTGATCGAGGCGACGGCCGCGCGGGCGAAAGACGTCGAAGGCGTCGCCGACCCCAAGAAAGCATTGAACTCGTTGGCCGCGACCGCAGCCGGACGGCGCAGGTCCGGGAGCAGACTCCAAGCAGAGCGTCCCGACTTGTACGCGGCCGTCGCCGCCGACCTCGACCTCGACCGGCTCCGTCAAGTCCCCTCCTTCGAGCGCTGGTGGGACGAGATGGCACAGGCGCTTGAGAAGATGGGATACCAGAAATGACCACGACGACAACGACAGGTGCGCGCACCGTGACCTCTCTCCCCACCTACGAGGACGCCCTCGCCACCTACGACCCGGTCATGGGTCTGGAGGTGCACGTCGAGCTGGGCACCGTCACCAAGATGTTCTGCGGCTGCCCGACGGCCTTCGGCGCCGACCCGAACACCCAGACCTGCCCGACCTGTCTGGGCCTGCCGGGCTCGCTGCCGGTGGTGAACGCCAAGGCGATCGAGTCCGCGATCCGCATCGGCCTGGCGCTGAACTGCGAGATCGCCGAGTGGTGCCGGTTCGCGCGGAAGAACTACTTCTACCCGGACATGCCGAAGAACTTCCAGACCTCGCAGTACGACGAGCCGATCGCCTTCGGCGGCTACCTCGACGTCGAGGCCGTCGGCAAGACCTGGCGCATCGAGATCGAGCGCGCGCACATGGAGGAGGACACCGGCAAGTCCACGCACGTCGGCGGCGCCACGGGCCGCATCCACGGCGCGGACTACTCGCTGGTCGACTACAACCGGGCCGGCATCCCGCTGATCGAGATCGTCACCAAGCCGATCACCGGCACCGGCGAGCACGCGCCGGAGGTCGCCAAGGCCTACGTCGCCGAGCTGCGCGAGCTGATCAAGGCGCTCGGCGTCTCCGAGGCCCGCATGGAGCTCGGGCAGATGCGCTGCGACGCCAACCTCTCGCTGCGCCCGAAGGGCCGCGAGAAGTTCGGCACCCGCTCGGAGACCAAGAACGTCAACTCCCTGCGTTCGGTCGAGCGGGCCGTGCACTTCGAGATCCGCCGCCACGCCGCCGTCCTGAACGCCGGCGACACGGTGATCCAGGAGACCCGCCACTTCCACGAGAACGACGGCACCACCTCCCCGGGCCGCGTGAAGGAGGAGGCGGAGGACTACCGCTACTTCCCGGAGCCGGACCTGGTCCCGGTCGCCCCGGCCCGCGCCTGGGTCGACGAGCTGCGCGGCACCCTGCCGGAGCTGCCGAGCGTGCGCCGCAACCGGCTGCAGGCCGAGTGGGGCGTCACCGACCACGACATGCAGTCGATCCTGAACGCCGGCGCGGTGGACCTGATCGTCGAGACGGTGTCCCTGGGCGCCGCCCCCGACCAGGCCCGCAAGTGGTGGATGGGCGAACTGGCCCGGCACGCCAACGAGACCGAGGTCGACCTCGGCGCCCTGCCGATCACCTCGGCGCAGGTCGCGGAACTGGTCCGGCTGACCAGCGCGGGCACGCTGAACGACAAGCTCGCCCGCCAGGTGATCGAGGGTGTCCTGGCCGGCGAGGGCTCCCCGTCGGAGGTCGTGGACAAGCGCGGCCTGGCGGTCGTCAGCGACGACGGCGCGCTGCTCGCGGCCATCGACGAGGCCATCGCCCAGTTCCCGGACGCCGCCGAGAAGGTGCGCGGCGGCAACCAGGGCCCGGCCGGCCAGCTGATCGGCGCCGTGATGAAGGCGACGCGCGGCCAGGCCGACGCGGCGCGGGTGCGGGAGCTGCTGCTGGAGCGGCTTTCGGGCTGAGTGGCTTTCAACGTTCTGACACGTTCAATGTTCTGACACGATCGACCACAGCGGGCCGTCTCCCATTTGGCCGGGAGACGGCCCGCTGCGGTCTTCTATGGGTTTCGCGCGCCTCAGCGCAGCATCTCGGCCTGGAGCATCGCGACCTGCTCGGTCGTCAGATCCGAGACCTTGGCCGGCGCGGTGGTCGTGACGATCGCGACCACATCACCGCTCGCGAACACGACCCGCCGCTCCATCTGCCCCGGCAGCCCGTCGACCTGATCGAACTTGTGCACCGTGACCGTCTGCGTGAGGTCGCCGAACGGCCGCACCGTCACCTGCGGCGCGCCGCCCTCCGGCTTGCCCGCCTTCGCCAACGAAGCGTTGTCCAGCATGCTCTCGACGTCGGACGCCGCCTCATGATCAGGGAACTGCAACAACTCGACGACGGTGTGCTGCCCGTCCGCCGCAGTCCACCCGCGCCACGCGACGTGCCGCAACCCCGCGTCGTAGAGGTGGTCGGACACATCGGACCCGGCGAGCGAGGACTCGAAGTCCGTGACGCGCTCCCAACCGTCCTCCTTGGGCACAACGCCGGTCGGCGCAGGCAGCAGGTACTGACGCAGATCGCCGTAATGGACCTGCCCGATGTTGTTGCCGTTGTTGGGCACCGGCTCGCCCGACGGCGGCGCAGGCCGTGCCGCAGCGGGGAACGTGTAGCGGCCATCGCCGGGCGTGGCGAGGAACGGCACGTCGGTACGCCGGGGGAGGCTCACGGCGAAGGCGGTGCCCGTACCGACGGCACCGGCGAGAGCGAGCGCCGCGGCGTAACGGAGGAGGAGGCGCCGCCGGCTCGGCTTCGGCTGCGGCGCGGACTCGGCTTGCAGCTCGGCGAAGAAGGCTGCGGGGTCGAGGTACGGCTGGTGCGGCTGGCTGGGGGCTGCATTGATGGGCTCTGATACCTGCTCGCCCGCGCCGACTTCACCGCCGACTTCACCGCCGACTTCACCGCTGATTTCGGCCCGACCGCCACCGACCTGCTTCGCCTCTTCCGGTTCGCCGCCCGCCGCATTGGCTGGGCCTGCCCCGGTTTCTGCGCCGACTTCTGCCCGATCGCCGCCTGCCTCTTCGCCATCGCCACTGGTCTGCTCTTCAGTTGCCGACGCCTGCCCGAGTTCCGATGCCCCCTCGCTCGTGGCCGCGCCTGCCCCGGTTTCCGCACCCGCCTCGGCCTGTTCCTCAGCCCCCGCCCCGGCCGTCTTCCTCGGCAGCTCCCCGAAAGCCGCCAGCACATCGTCCTGCGCGCTCACGTCCCCAGCCCGCCCTTCAGCGTGTCCAACTGCTGCCCGAACAGCTCGGTCACCGCGTTCGTGTCCAGCGGCACCGTGCCCTCGGCGCGCACGATCGCGAAGGTGTCCTCGACCGTCGCCAGGCACGTCATGGTGTCCAGCCGGTCGCCGACGTGCGTTACCGGCAGCACGCACAGGGCCTCCGGGTGGCCGGGCACCTGCGGCCCGGTGCGGAAGGCGTGCGACTGCTTCACCACGCGCTCGAACTGGCCCGCGCTCTCCGCCGCCTGCGCCGGGTTCAGGCGCAGCACGGTCACCGCGATGTCCAGTGTCCCGGAGGCGTCCGCGTACGTGCGCACCGCGCCGTCGCTCATCCCGCCGGTGGCGATCGCGCCCTTCGCGCTGCTCATGTCGGACGCCGGCAGCGTGCCGAACAGCAGCGCGACCGTCGGGTCGGCCTGGTCCGGGGCGATCGTCGAGTCGTTGCCGAGTCCGCCCTCGTCCGGGCCCGGCACGTACCCGGCCGGCATCGGGAGCAGGAAGTCCTTCACGCTGCCATAGTGCGTGCCGTCCGGTCGCACGCCGGAGGTGACGCTCGGCTGCGGCGACGTCGGCGTCACGGGCGATGCGGTCGGCGCCACCGGCCCGCGAGCTGTCGCAGAGTCCTTCGACGTCCCGGTCACGGCCAGAATCCCGAACCC
>NZ_JAACYW010000401.1 GCF_015356825.1 Catenulispora rubra
GTCGGGGTGATCGTGGCCATCGTTCTGATCATCCTGATCGTGATGATCGTCTCCCGGCTTCGGAAGGGGCGCGGGGGCAAGGGGCTGAACACGGGGTCGGACCGCACGGCGCACCGCACGGACGACACGGCGCAGCGGCGTGCCACGCAGGTCGAGGCGCGGGTCGCGGCGATCGCGGACACGGACCCGACCTTCGCCCCCGACGCGCTGAAGGCGCGCGCCGTCTGGCTGTACACGACCGCCCAGCGCGCGTGGACCGATCGCGATCGCAGCGTGCTGAAGCAGATCCTGTCGCCGGTGCTCTACGTGAAGTGGAACGAGGAGCTGAGCGACTACGAGTCGCGCGGCGAGGTGAACATCGTGCGCGTCGTCTCCGGGCCGACGGTCGAGCTGGTCAACGTCGCGAACCGGGCCGGCGAGACGAACGACACCGTGACGTTCCGCATCACCGCGACGATCGACGACAGCGTGCGCCGCGTGGACGGCACGCGCGCCGTGCGCAAGGACGGCTCGACGCGCCCGGTCGAGTACTGGACGCTGCGCAAGGACGCTTCCGGCGCGTGGATCGTGTCCTCGATCGAGCAGGCGGCCGAAGGCGCGCACCACCTGACCGATGCCATCGAGACGGACTCGTGGGACCAGAAGGCGGTCGCGCGCGACGCGGTGCTGGAGGTGGCCGAGAACGTCTCGGTCCACGACGCCGGCGACATCCTGGCCCTGACCAACATCTCCTGGAGCACCGACGCCGACGCCGCCGCGGGCGACCTGAGCGTGCTGGACGGCCGCTTCGACAAGGCGGTCCTGGAAGTAGCGGTCGAGCAGTTCCTCGAAGAGTGGGCCATGAACGACGGCAGCCTCGACTTCACGGCCGTCCGCACCCCCAACCGCACCGTCATGCGCAACGCCACCGTCGCCTCGGTCGAGGTCCGCTCGCTGCTCTCCCGCGAGCCCATCGTCGTCCGCGTCGTCGTCGCGGCAGAGGGTTTCTACTACGAAGTGGACCGCCGCACCGAGGAAGTCCTCCTCGGCGACGCGCACAAGCGGCGGCCGGTCACGTTCGCCTTCGACCTCCGGCTGGACGGCCCGTCGGCGAAGGGCTGGACGGTGATCGCCGCTGACGCGTCGCCGGGGTCGCGGCTGGCGGATCATCGGTCGTAGGGATCGGAGTTGGTCGGGCTGCGGTAGAGCAGCCCGAATCAGCTCACGAACTCGTCAGCCCCATACCGCACCTCGGCCGTGTTCCAGTCGACGCCGAGGCTTTTCGCGAACTTCTCGGCCAGGGGCAGGTTCGTGAGTGGGGCGATGAGGATGAGGTGGCCGTCGAGGGTGACCGAGCCGCCTTCGAGGGTGTCGCGGGCTTCGGGGTCGGCTACGAGTGCGTCGTGCAGGTGGGTGACGGTGACGCCGGGGGCCTGGATCTCGACTGCGTTGGTCTCCGGCGAGGTGCTTGGCAGGCAGCGGAAGGTCAGTACGGATTCCTGGTGGTACTGCTTGGCGATGATGTCCGCGATGTGGTGGAGGCCGTCGGGGCTGACCCTGGTGACGTCGAACTCGCGGGAGCGCTCGTAGGTCGTCTGCTTGAGGTCGCTGGACCAGAACACGCCGTCGAGCAGCGTTGAGGCGCCCGGCCGTGCGCCGTTGGCGCGGATGGTCGCGCGGACCTCGTGATCGAAGCGGCGCAGGTGGGTCTGGAGGCGGGGGTCGGTCGGGTCGGTGATGGTCGCCGTGTTGTTCGTGGCGAAGATCTCGGCGGTCGGGCAGGTCTGGTGCGCCGGGGCGGCGTGTGCGGTTGTGGCATTCGCGGCGGTGGCCGGTAGGAGTGCCAGAGCGCAGGTCGTGGCCAGGGCGAGAAGGCGGCGTCGGGTGGTGGCATTGTCCATATCCTGATTAACGATCGTCGGGCTGGTTCGTTGCGTTGCGGCGTTAGGGAGGAACCCTGGCCGCGAAACGCGTAGTTCCACGGGTTCGCGCCCCCGCCGGTCCTTCATAGCGTTGCGCTGCTGCCGCCGGGGGCGGTGGTCGGCGGATCGCAGCCTCCTGGCATCGGGCAGTCAGTCAGACCGTCGTCAGTTCATCTGTTCTATCGGGGGCCATAGTGGTCAGAATCGTGCGGGCCGGCTTGGCCGTGCTCGCGGCAGTGGCGCTGATGCTCGCGCCCGGCGTGGCGCACGCCGACCAGCAGCAGCAACCGCAGTCACAGCCGCAATCACAGCCGCAGCAGCAGCCGCAGTCCGGGCTGGGGCTCGACATCACGCCGAGTCAGGGCACCTACAAGCCCGGCGAGCAGGTCACGCTCACCTTCCGCGTCACGAACCACACCCCGGCCGCGTGCCAGGTCGGCACCGTCGCCGACGGCGAGGTGCTGATCGCCTCGGTGACGCGCGACGGCGCCTCGCAGCCGTGGCAGAACGCGCAGGTGGAGTACGCCGACGGCTACCAGCCGCTGCTGGCGTCCCACCTGGTGACCGTGCAGCCCGGCGACCACGTGGACCTCGCCGTCCAGGCGCTCACCGGCCGGGACTCGGCCGCGACCCAGCCGCTGGAGACCGTCGGCGTGCTGCCGAGCGGCGGCGGTGTGGCGTCGCAGTGGCTGGTGCAGTCCAACGGCCGCTACGTCGTCTCCGCGCGGTACATGACCCCCGAACTGGCCGGCAAGCCGGTGTGCGCCGGCGCCACGAACATCGCGACGGCCGCCTTCACGGTCGGCGCGGCGCACAAGGCGTTCGCGTGGTGGTGGCTGCTCGTGGCCGCCGCGGTGCTCGTACTGCTGCTGGTGCTCTACATCGTCGCTCGCCGACGTCGCGCGCGTCGGGCCGCTTGGGCCGGTGGTGCCGCTCAGGCCGGCGGTATGGCGCGGACCGCCGGGGCGCTGGCGCTCATCATGGTCGCCGCCACCGCGATGCAGGCGGCCCGTGCGCTCCCGGCACACGCCGACGACTTCGCCGGCCAGCTCGACGGCTGCATGGCCACCTACACCGGCCCCGGCGTCCAGCCCGGCCTTGTGGACAAGGTCCGCCAGCAACTCAAATCCGGCGATCTCAAGATCGTCCCCACCGACGACGTCCACGGGAACAGGACGGAATACCAGTGGCCGATCCTGGCCACCTTTCTGGGCAAGCCGCCGCACGCGATCATCATCCACTGGGACCCGGACAACCACCTGCCCGACACCTGGGACCCCGGCGCTCCCAACAACCCCTGCTACTCCCTGTACCACGAGCTGATCCACTCGCAGACGTGGCGGAACGGCACCACCGACGACCAGCGGACGTGCTACCTCCCGGGCTTCAACACCGGCGCCAACTACGAGGAGGTGGCGGCGACCGAGTGGGAGAACCAGTTCCGGATCAGCAAGGGTGACGGCGCGCGGACCCGATACGACTACGGCACTCCCGTCCCCACGATGCCGGTCCCGCTCGTCCCGGGCAGCGCCAAGGACAAGTCGGCGACCGAGCAGGTCCAGGCCGCGATGGACCAGTGCAGCCCGACCCCGGTCGGTGCGCCGGAGAAGCCGAAGAAGGACCCCGGCCAGAGCATCAATGACCCGCACCTGGCCACGCTGGACCAGCTGCACTACGACTTCCAGGCCGTCGGCGAGTTCGTCCTGGCCAAGAGCCGCGACGACTTCCAGGTGCAGGTCCGGCAGTCTTCGTTCGCCCCCGGCGACCGAACGGTCGCGGTCAACAGCGCGGCGGCGGTGCGCGCCGGCTCCGACGTCATCGGCTTCTACGACGTGGACGGCGACCTCCAGGTCCACCTCGGCGGCAAGGTCCTGACAGCCCAGAGGGGCTCCACCAAGCTCCCCGGCGGCGCCACGCTCACCCGCCGTGCCGGCCACTACGACTACGCCGGCGACGGCGACGACGTGATCTGGCCCGACGGCTCGATCGTCGCGGTCGACCCCATCGGCTCGGAAGGGCTGCGGGTCGCCGTCACCCCGGCCGACTCCCGCAAGAGCACCTTCAGCGGGCTGCTCGGGAACTTCGACGGCAAGAGCGCCGGCGACCTGGTGAGCCGGGACGGCAAGACGATTCCCGACCAGCCCGGGTTCGACGACCTCTACAAGGTCTTCGGCGACAGCTGGCGCCTGAGCCAGAGCGAGTCCATGTTCGAATACGGTCCCGGCCAGTCCACCGCGACGTTCACCGACCGCACGTTCCCGGACAAGCCGGTGACCGTCGCCGACCTGCCGCAGCCGGCCCGCGACCAGGCGGCGGCGATGTGCAAGGCCGCGGGCGTCACCGACTCCAGGCTGCTGGACGACTGCGTCGTGGACGTCGCGCGCACCGGCCAGCCGTCGTTCGCCGCCGGCTACGCCCAGGACCAGCGCGACTTGGACAGCGCGGCCGGGGCCAAGGCGCCGACCGGCCCGAGCGGCGGTCCCACCCCGGACAAGGGCCCCAAGCCCGGCGCGATCCTGCAGGACGGCGACGTCGTCACCGGCAGCATCGACCAGGCCGGCGGCACCGTCGACTACGGCCTGAACCTGGCCGCGAACCAGCAGTTCGAGCTGGTCGACGTCAGCGAGGGCATGAGCGCGACGGTCCCGGACACCCCGTCGGCGACCCCGATGCTGCCCGGCCCCTTCCAGTTCGCGGTCGCTGCCAACGGCCAGGCCAAGCTGCGCATCTCGATGCCGAACGGCCCGGGCAAGTACTCGTTCCGCTACGTGACCCTCAAGCCGCGCACCATCACGATCGACGTCGGTGCGCCGGCGTTGTCCGCAGATCTGGATGTGCCGGGGCGGGTTGACGTCTATCGGTTCACACCGGGTTCGGATGTCACTGCGGTGCAGGTCAGCAGCACGACGGCCTGTGACGGCGGCCCGACCTACGGATACGCCGACGATGGTCCGCAGCCGAGCGTGCTGTCTCCGGGGCAGCTGTGCTTCGGGTATGCGCATCCGGTTTCGCCCGGGGCGGCGGAGCAGATCCTGGTGTGGTCCGACGGGGCCAAGCAGATGCAGTATTCGATCAGCTTGCAGAGGTCGTGAGCGGTGGCTCGTCAACCAGCTCGACCTTGCCGCTGGAATCGACCGTGTAGAGCGCGATCCCCAGGTTGCTCCGCACTTCGGACGGGACTCGTTGCGCGAACCGGACGATCGACTTGGCTACCACGAGCGCGTACGCGGTATCCGGTTCGCCCTTCATCCGCCGCAGGATCTGCCCGTAGCCGGTGTCGAGGTCAGTGCTTGAATCGCGGGTGAATCCCTTCGCTTCGACGATGAGCCGGCGGCCGTCGGGATGCCGGGCGTCGATGTCCGGGCGGTCTCCGTGCCGGGGGAGTTCCGCGCACTCCCAGCCCTGCTCGACGAGCCATGCCGAGAAGACTTCGACGACGGTGGCCTCGGAGCCGGGCCCGTTCTCGGGGCTCCACATATTCGTGTCTGACACGTCCGAAGAATATGTCGGCCCCGCCCCGGAAGGTCATCCGGGCGGGGCCGACGGGTCAGCGCATGGCGCCTACTTGTAGCTCACCACCAGCCGCTGGCTCACCGACTGCGCCGGTGCGCGGACGGTGAGGGTGTGCGAGGTGCCGTCCCACGTCCACGCGGTGGTCGCGACCTTGGCCCCGTTGACCGACACCGAGGTCGGCGCGTGGGCCGCGTTCTGGAACGTGACCGTCCACGACCGCTGTTGCACCTGGCCGGCGAACGTCCCCTTCGCGGGGGCGATCGTCACCTTGTGGTCGGCGTAGCTGATCGCAGTGGTCGCGCTCTGGGCCGTGTTCGTGGTCGTGCCGTTGTCCTCATACAGGGAGAAGGACCCCGGCGCGCCCTCGGCGACGGTCACCGTGGCGGCGGTGAGCGGGTTCTGGTCGTCGTTGGCGACGTTGCCGGAGCGGGTCGCCATGATCCCGCCGGACTTGATGAACACCGGCATGGTGTCCAGGCTGGTCGCGACGCTCTGCACCGTGCCGCCCTGGTACGTCTTGCCGGTGAAGTAGTCCGTCCAGGAGCTGCCGGCCGGGAACCACACCTGCGTCGTCGCCGAGTCGCCCGCCGTCGTCACCGGCGCCACCAGCACGTCCGGGCCGTAGAAGTACTCGCTGCCGTCGAAGGCGTACGCGTCCTGCTGGTCCGGGTACTGCAGGTAGGTCGGCCGGGTCACCGGCACGCCGGTGGTGGCGGCCTGGTGGGCCAGCGTGTAGGTGTACGGAACCAGGTTCTCGCGCAGGTTGAGGAACTTCTCGGCGGAGTCCTTGGCCGCCGGGCCGTACTGCCACGGCAGCCGGTCGCTGTGGTTGCCGTGCAGCCGGTCGACGGGCTGGAAGGTACCCAGCTGCACCCAGCGCGCGTACAGGTCGTCCGGCAGCTTCGTGCTGCCCGGCTCGGCACCGCTGGTCTGGTCGCCGGCGTTGTTGAAGCCGCCGATGTCGTGGCTGACCGCGGACAGGCCGGTCGCGGCCGACTCCCCGGGCGTGTACCCGACCTCCATGGCCAGCGTGGCCCAGGTCGAGGTGGTGTCGCCGGTGAAGTGCACGGTGGTGCGCTTGTCGGCCCATGGTCCGGTCGCCAGGCCCACCGAACCGCTGTAGCCGCCGGCGTCGAGCGAGGAGTAGGCCCGCGAGAACGCGAAGCCCCGGCCGACCGTGGAGTTGGTGTCCCAGGCGTAGTTCTGGTTGATCCACGAGTCCGGCGTGACCCCGGCCAGCGACGAGTTGGAGCTGTCACAGCACCAGTCCAGCCACCAGAAGTCGTTGCCCTGGTTCTGGATCTGCTGGTGCAGCCCGAAGTACGCCGACAGCTGCGCCGGGGTGCCCCAGTCGAAGCAGTACTGCCCGGAGCCGCACGACGGCAGCGTGCCGCCGGCCGCCGCGAGCGCCGCGGAGTACTGCGGGTCGCTCTGCTGGACGCTCGGGTGCACGTTGAGCGTGGTGTGCAGCCCCTGCGAGTGCGCCCAGGCGAAGTACGCATTCGGGTCGGGGAACTTGGACGGATCCATCTCCCAGCCGTCCCACGTGCTGACGCCCTTGAAGTCGGTGTCGGTGACCAGGACGTCCAGCGGCGTGTTCTGCGACCGGAAGGTCGGCAGGATCGTGTTCTCGTAGTCGGCGGCGGTGTGGTTGTAGTACTCGGAGTACCAGACGCCGTAGGCCCAGCGCGGGAGCAGCTCCGACGGGCCGGTCAGGGTCGCGAGGTCCTTGAGTCCCTGCTGGTAGTCCTGGCCGTAGCCGAACACGTACCCGTCCTGATACGGCTTGCCGCCGGTGGACGGACGCTGCGACACCTGGTGCGTCGCGGAGTTGTAGATCGCCGAGGCGGTGTCGTTCAGCAGCGACCAGCCGTCCTGGTAGAGCAGGCCGGGCGTGCTCAGGACCTCGCCGTTCTGGCCGTCCAGGCCGCGGCGGTAGCCGCCGAGCGGGGCGTGCGGGGCCAGCAGCGGCGTGCCGTTCTTGGCGACCGCGACGGTGTCGAGATTGACGTGGCAGGCGTCTGCGGTGGGGCAGCCGAGCGTCACCGTGTTGTCCCCAGCGGCGAGCGTGACCGGGATCGAGACCGTGCGCCAGCTGTCCCAGCTGCTGGTCGGCGCGAGCGTGGTGGTGGCCTGGGCGCCGGAGCCGACGGCGACCGAGATCGTCCGCGGGGCGGCGGCTCCGGTCTGGCTGAAGTCGGTCTGCCAGTTCGCGTAGCGCAGCTGGAGCTGGTAGCTGCCCGCGCGCGGCACGCCGGTCACGGCGAGGGCGTCGGCCGCCGTGGTCGTGCTGAGACCGCCGACGAAGCCTGAGCCGGAGTAGTCGTTGTGGTTGTTCTGCAGGGAGGCGCCGCCGAGGAGGGCGCCGGACTCGGCCTCGCAGATTGTGCCGAACGCGCAGGGCTGGCTCTGCGGGGCGCCGGGGCCGGGGTAGGCCGAGCCGGTCGTCACGACGGCGAGGCTGTCGATGTTGACGTTGCCCGAGTCAGATGCCGAGCGCGCGATGGTGACGGTGTTGGATCCGGCGTTCAGGGTCACTGGGACGGTGGCGACGGCCCAGGTGTTCCAGTCGGCGGTGGTCGGCAGCGTCAGCTTCGCCGCGGCGCCGCTTCCGGTGGTCACGCTCAGGGTGCGGGTGACGTTCTGGCCGTCGCCGCCGGCGCTGTTGGCGTAGCGGGTGGCGAGTTCGTAGGTGCCGGCTGTCGCTGCGGTGATCTGGAACGACAGGGAGTTGCCGGTGTTCTGGAAGCCTGCGGCGAAGCCGGTTCCGGTGTAGCCGGTGTGGTCGGTGGCGACCGAGACGCCGTTGAGGTCCAGGCCCTCGGCTTCACACAGGAGGCCGAACTGGCAGGACGGCACCGGCTTCGGGGCCCAGGGGTCCGAGGTGACGGGCTGCTTGCCGGCGCGCTCGGTGATGCTCAGGTTGTCCGCGCCGAACGGGCCGCTGCCGACTTTGTAGCGCAGCTGCTCCTGGCCGGTGTCGATGGTGAGCCAGCCGTTGGCGACCCTTTGGGTGAAGTGGGTCGGGGCGAAGCCGTCGCGGCCGATGGCGTTGAACGTCGGGTCGTTCTCGAAGACGCCGTTTCCGGCGTACTCGGTGCGGATGAGGGTCGGGGAGAGGACTTCGAAGCGGGCGTTGCCGGAGGTGACGGCGTGTTTCGAGGCGGTGATTGCGGTGGTTGCCGAGGCCTGGCTGGCTGAAAGCGACACCGCGGCGGTCAGGGAACCGGCCAGGACCAGGCCGGCGGTGGCGGCTGCGGTGGCCGCGCGCCGGCGCGCTCTTCGAGGGGGACGGAGAAGCATCGGGAAGCTCCTTCGGAGGGAAACCGGGGGCTTGGAGGGGCTTGGAG
>NZ_JAACYW010000402.1 GCF_015356825.1 Catenulispora rubra
GGGAGTGGAGTGTGGCCGTGGCGCCGAATCTGCGGTTGGTGGCCAGTGGGCCTTTCGGTGCGGACGACCTGGGGGTGGCCTGCTACCACTCGAAGACCGGGGTCGTCGAGCTCTACCTGAACCACCTGGTCGACGGGGCCGGGGAGTACGTGGTGGTGGACATGACCGCCGGGGCCGACTGCTTCGCCTCGGGCCTGTTCACGCGCTTCGACCTCACGTTCCTGGTCGCCGAGCCGACGAGGCGCGGGGTCTCGGTCTACCGCCAGTACCGGGACTACGCCGACGGGTACGACGTCGCCCTGGCCGTCGTCGGCAACAAGGTCACCGGGCCGCAGGACGTCGACTTCCTGCGCGAGCACGTCGGCGCCGACCTGCTCGCCTGCTTCGGTGCCTCCGGCTACGTCCGCGCCGCCGAGCAGGGCCGCTTCGCGCCGCTGGACGCGCTGGAGCCCGAGCACCGCGACGTGCTGCGCACGCTGGCGCGCGCCGCCGACACCCGGCCCAAGGACTGGACCCGGTTCCAGCAGCAGGCGATCGACTTCCATCTGCGCAACGCGCGCGCCTGGGCCGACAAGGCCACCGGCGTCGACCTGTCCGCGCAGGTGGATCCCGAATTCGTGCACGGCCCGCAGGCGCTGTCGGCCGTGTCCGCGTCCGCGTGACGAACCGGCGGGACTAAGAGCACTGATCGCTCAGACCGCACCAAGCAAAAACAGAAAGGTGGACCCCTGATGTCCCTGGACGTCTCCCCGCAGCTCCTCGCCCAGGCCGAGGCCGGCGACGTGGACCCGGCAGCGTTCCTCGACACCGTCCGCACCTCGCTCCCCTACGCCTACGCGATGGTCGCCGACCTCGCGCAGGACCTGAAGTCCGGCACCGCAGAGTTCGCCGACAACCAGGTGCCGCCGCCGTCCGAGGCCGAGCGCGGCCAGTTGCTACGTGCCATGGCCAGCGACGCCATCCGCGGCAGCCTGGAGCGGCACTTCGAGATCAAGCTCGCGTTCCAGAACTGCCACCGCGTCGCGGCGTTCCGGCCCGGCGCCGAGAGCACGCAGACGTACACGAAGTTCACCTCGCAGCGCGCGCAGCTGCTGAACCAGTCCCCGGAGTTCCGGGACTGCTGAAAGCCGGAAGACGCATAAAGGGCCGCCGACCACGGTCGGCGGCCCAGATGTCGCCCTACGTGTCCCCGCGCAGTAGTAGAGTCCAGCCGCCCTCGTTGAAACGTTCCCACAGACCGACATCGACAGGTGGTCTCGCGATGACCGTGAACAGCGGGGCGGAACCCTCCTCCCCCACCGAAGCAGAATCCCGCGCACGCAAAGCGCGTAGCGAAGCACGCCTGGCCGCCGCCGGCATATCCGTACCCGACCACCTGCCCTGGATCGGGGCCGGGGACGACATCAAGCTCCGCACCCCGACCGAAGCCGCCCAACGCGCCTACGCGCTCTTCCTCACCGCCATGCGCGCCGATGCGCTGCTCAGCGACGCCGAGATCCCGGCCGAGGAGATGCGCGAGCGCTTCCCGCAGGGCTTCGCGGCGTTCAGCCCGATCGAAGCAGCGTTCTTCGCCGCCGCCGAGCCGGAGAAGCAGACGCTCATCAACTCCCTGTGGCGCTACGAGTCGCTGGCCGCACTCCAGTGGGCACTCGGCTGGGCCGAAGAACTGCCGTGGCCCACCACCATCTGCGACCTGAACACGGTCATCACGACGATGATGGACGCCGACCCCGACCCCGACGAACGCATCGCCACCGCCGCCCTGCGCCCGGCCGCCGAGATCCTGGACGCGCTGGACCTGCACTTCCGCCTGCACTGGGCCACCCGCCACGCCGGTCTGGAAGGCCGCCCCAACCCGGCCGACCTGGACGGCGGCGTGATCATGGAACGCCACTACGCGCTGAACTGGCTGATCACGTTCATGGGCGCGGACTGGGACGACGTCCCGACCCACACCTGACGCGACCTGACGCGAACAGAACAGCGAAAAACCGCTGGTCCCGACCCGAGACTCCCGGGTCAGGACCAGCGGCCTGTACAGCCCGCGCGGCCTACAAGGCCCGTGCGCTACTACCCCTCAGCCACCGCGAACACATGCATCGCCGTGGTGTTGCTGCTGACACCCGAGGCCACGTTCGGGAACGTGACCGAAGCCAGCGTCTTCGTCGAGTCCACCGCCACGGTGGTGGAGAACACGAACATCTGGATCGACTGCGAGCTCCCGGAATCGCTGTTCCGGTAGGGCATCGTCGCGACCGCGGTGTCCGTGGCGTCCCCGCCGCTGGCCCAGTCGTTGAACGTCAGCGTCTGGGTGGTGGAGGTGCCGTCGGTGTAGGTCAGGGTGATCGGTCCGGCGGAGCCGCCGTTGGTGGACGAGCCGAGCAGCCCGAGCTTGGTGGCCCCGGCCTTTCCGGTCACCAGCATGGTCTGCCCGTCGGGCAGGATGTTGTCCGCGCCGCAGGCTGCGACGTTCGGCCAGGTGTAGGTCACGCCGTTCGACGTCAGCGTGGCACCGGGCTTGACGCCGTTGGCGGCCAGGGCTTCGGCGGAGTAGCTGTAGCCGTCCCCGTCGAAGTTGGCGCACTTCTGGTTCGCGTCCGGCGAGGTGCCGATGTTGCTGTAGTAGTCGGCCGGGTTCGCGGTCGGGGTCATCGGCAGCACCTGGCCGTCGGAGACCTGACCGGCGGCGTTGACCACGCTCACCGAGGCGTTCGTGCCGGCGAAGACGTGGAACATGCCGTTGGTGCCGCTCGGGGTCGGCACGGTGAAGGTGACCGCCGTGTCGCTCCAGGAGTCAACCGTGAACGTCGCGCTGTTGCCCGGCGCTCCCCAGTTGATGCCGTGGTCGCTGAACACCACGTAGCCGGTGCCCTGCGTGGCCCCGAAGCCGGAGCCGTGCACGGTCACCTGCTGGCCGGCCGTGGCCGGCGACGGGGAGACCGAGGTGGCCACCGCGCCGGTCGGGGCGGCGGTCGAGGTGCCGACCGCGAACACGTGCAGCCGGCCCTGGTCGGTCCCGTTCGGCAGGACGACCGAGGTCAGCGTCTTGGCCGGGTCGACCGGGAACACCGTGGAGAACACGTGCGTCGCGGTGTTGTCCTTGCCGTTCGCGCAGCTGGAGCAGTCACGGTAGGGCAGGGTCGCGGCGTCGCCGTTGCCGAAGGACGGCTTGGCCTGGCCCGCGCCCAGCGTCCAGTCGGACAGCCCGAGCCAGTACTGGGCGGTGGTGCCGTCGGAGTAGTCCAGCGTCATCACACCCTGACTCGGTCCGCCGTCGGCCGAGCCCAGCAGACCGAGCTGCTGCGTCCCGGCGGCCGCGGACACGGTCACCTTCTGGCCGGCGGCCACGGTGTTGTCCGGGAGGCCCGGGGCCGGCAGCGGCCAGGTGTAGGTGACGCCGCCGACGGTCACCGGCTTGCCGGGGGCCAGCCCGGCGGCGGCCAGGGCCTGCTGGGAGTAGCTGTTGCCGCTGCCGTCGTAGTTCGTGACGGTGATCTGGTTGTCGTCGGCGATGCCGTTGTTGTCGAAGGTGGACAGCAGGCTGCCGGGCGTGGCGACCAGGACGGTCAGCTTCAGCGGAGGCAGGGCCTTGCCGTCGTCGGTCAGCTGGACCGGGACGGTGTAGAACGTCTGCGCCGTCGTGGCCGAGGCCTTGACGGTCAGCGTCAGCGAGCCGTGCCCGTTCGAGGAGACGTGCACGTCCCGGTCCGACTGCTTCAGGCTCAGGCCGGAGCCGGCCGGAGCCGTCGAGCTGACCGCGATGTCCTGGTGCTTCCCGAGGACGTCCTGCGCGGACACTGTCACCTTGGCGCTGCCGCCGGGGGCGACCTGGATCTGCTGGTCCGACAGGTAGCCGATGGCCGGCTGCTGCCCGGCGCCGAACGACGGCGGGACGTCCTTCTTGCTCGCGCCCCAGCTCTTGTTCGGGGTGGAGCCGACCTTGACGTCGAGCGTCGCGCCGTTGGTGAACGCCGAGGCCGGCAGGTACGGCGAGTGCCACTGCGAGCCGTCCAGCTTCATGCTCTGGACGTAGAAGTTCTTCACCGAGTCCGCGCCGGGGGCGTTGACGGTGATGGACTTGCCGTTGCCCAGGTGGACGACTTCCAGCGGGAACTCAGGGCTGTTCAGCGCCATGTCGGCGGTGCCCGCGGCCTCGGGGAACATGCCGAGCATCGAGAAGACGCCCTGCGCCGAGGTCGTGCCCAGGTCGTCGTTGCCGCCGAGGCTGGTCTTCGGGTCGTCGGTGAAGATCTGGGTGCGGACGTCGTTCACGATCTTCTGCGCCTTCCACGGCGCGCCGGCCCAGTCGTACAGCCACGGCACACCCATGTCGGGCTCGTTGCCGAGGAACGCGTACGGCGAGGGCGGACCCTGGTCCAGCTGCGTGAAGAAGGTGTCCAGCTGCTTCTGCACCGCCGCGCCGCCGCCCATGGCCGAGACCAGCCCGGAGAGGTTCCAGCCGATCTGCCAGCGGTACTGCGAGGCGTCGCCTTCCACGTAGTTGTCCGATGTGGACAGCGTGGTCGGCAGGTACGAGCCGCTCATGGTGCGCGGCTCGAGCAGGCCGGTGGCCGGGCTGAACAGGTTCTGCCAGTCCTGCGACCGGGTCTGCAGCGCGGCGGCGTCGGTCTTGTCGCCGAGCGCGCCGGCCAGCTGGCCCAGGGCGAAGTCGGCGGCGCCGTACTCCATGGTCGTCGACACCGGCCCGTAGAAGTTGCAGCAGGTGTTGGCGGCGTCGGAGGGGACGTAGCCGTACTTCTCGAAGTCCGCCAGGTCCGGGCGGATGTTGTTCGGGGTGTTCGCCTCGGCCAACGCGTACTTCAGCGCGGAGGCGGTGTCGAAGTCCCGGGCGCCGAAGGCGTAGTAGTCGGCGAGCTCGCCGTCGGCCGGGTCGCCGACCATGACGTAGCTCTCGCCGTTGTTCATCGCCCACTTCGGCATCATGCCGTTGTTCTGCGCGGCGTCGTTGACGATCGACTGCGCGGCGTTGCTGGCCATCGCCGGGTCGACGATCGCCTCCAGCTGCGCCTGCGTCCGGTAGATGTCCCAGCCGGAGTAGTTCGCGACCTGGACGTGGCCGGGCTGCACGGTGTGCACCTGGTTGTCGAACCCGACGTACTGCCCGTTGGTGTCGGAGAACGTGTTCGGGTGCAGCAGCCCGTGGTACATGCCGGTGTAGAACACCTGCTGGCGCGCCGCGGTGCCGCCGCCGATCTGGATCTTGCCCAGCTCGTCGTTCCACGCCTTGACGCCGGCGTTGTGCACGGTGTCGAAGGCGAAGCCGGTCTGCTCGGCGGCCAGGTTCGCCGTGGCGTTGGCCCCGGACGTGAAGGATATGCCGACCTTGGCCTGGACCACCTGGTTGCTAGTGGTGTCGAAGGTCAGGTACAGACCGTCAGGGCCCGTGGCCGCCGCCGCCTTGGTCGCCATCTTCTGCGGGGTCGCCGGCAGCTTGCCGTGGATGGTCGGCGCGGGCAGCGCGCCCGGCTTGGCCTTGGGGGCGGTGGACTTCGTGCCGCCGGGAGCCGGGCTGGGGCTCGGCGACGCGCTGGAGCTGGAACTCGGGCTCGGGCTCGCCGAAGGCGCGGCCGGGCCCGGGCTGGCCGCCGACGTCGGGGCCTGGGTGTTCGTGCTCTGAGTGTTCGTGCTCGGGGTGTTCGTGCTCTGCGACTTCTGCGTCGTCTTGGCCGTGGCCGGCGCCGAACCCGGGGTGACCGTGGTGCCGGTCCAGGTCCCGTGCGCGGTGATCGGCTGGTCGAAGACGATGTCGAAGTTCAGCGTGTAGGTGTTGCCCGCACCGCAGAAGTGGCCGCTGGTGACCGAGCCCTGGACCTCGTTGGGCCCGACGACCGTCGCGGTGGTGGCCGAATCGCCGTTCTGCGAACCGGTCAGCTTGAACAGCAGGTTGGACTGCGCGCCGGCCGGGAAGGTGAAGCGGCCGATGCCGGAACGCGCGGTCTCGGTGAGCTCGGTCTTCACCGACGACGCCCCGGCGCCGGTGCTGACCGAGTAGTAGTCGGCCGAGGCGGACTCGGCGGAGTGGCTGAACGGCGCCGAGGCGTTCGACGGGTCGCTCGGCAGCGCGCCGGCCGTCGGCAGGATCGGCACGTCCCCGAACGCCCCGCAGCCCGGACCCGACATGTGGGTCAGGCTGAAGCCGGAGATGTTCGAGTCGTTGTAGTAGTAGCCGCCGCCCTCCGGGCGGTCGGGAGTGGTGTCCGGGCCCCACTGCATCATGCCGAAGGGCACGTCCGGGCCGGGGAAGTCGTCGGCCTGGCCACCGGCCCCGCCGTCGCCGGTGGCCAGGAACGGGTTCACCGCCGCCGCGGGGTTCGCGAGCGGGGTGACGCCGGACCCGCCGGACGCGGCGAACGCCGTCCCGGCTGCTCCGGACAAGGCTGCTGTAACGCTTAAGGCCCCTGTCAAAACGGCGGCTCCGGCCGCCCTCACCATTTTTCGTCGGACACTTGCACGGCGCGCCATGGGCACCGTCCCTCCACGAGTGGGTCAGTTCTCGAACGGGTTCGAAGGTGACGGCGGTAACGTTAGCAAGGCTTCTGAGTTGCGACTATGGGTCCTGCGGGGCCTGTTTTCCTGTTAACGTTCCCATGCTGGTCAGGCCGATCGGCGGGCTCAAAACAAAGTGGTCGGAGCCGACATCGGCTCCGACCACACGTCATGCTGTGGGTCACTACATCGCTGTATCTGAGGTCTTCGGCGACCTTTTGCGTATCAGCCCCGGTATGTCTCCAAGAGTCGCAACCAGACCTCGCCGATGGTCGGGTACGCGGGCACGACGTGCCACAGCCGGCTCACCGGGATCTCGGCCGCCACCGCCATCGCCGCGGAGTGCACGAGCTCTGCGACCCCGGGCCCGACGAAGGTGACCCCGACGAGCACCTCCCGGTCCAGATCGACGACGGCGCGCGCCTGGCCCCGGTAGTCGTCGGCGTAGAGCGCGGCCCCGGCGACCTGGCCCATGTCGTAGTCGACGGCGCGCACCCGCAGCCCCTGGTCCTCGGCCTGCCGCAGGGTGATGCCGACGGCGGCGGCCTCCGGGTCGGAGAACACGACCTGGGTCACGGCGTGCAGGTCCGCGGTCGCGACGCTGCGGCCCCAGGGCTCGGTGTCCAGGGCGCGACCGAAGGCACGGTCACAGATCGCACCGCCGAAGATCCGGCCCTGATACTTGCCCTGGTGGGTGAGCAGCGCGCGGTGGTTGAGGTCGCCGGCCGCGTACAGCCACGCGCCGCCGACGCCCTGCACCAGGCCGGTGTCGTCGACCTCGACCCAGCCGCCGGGCTTGAGGCCGACGGTGTCCAGGCCGAGGTCGCCGGTCGCGGGACGGCGGCCCGTGGCGAACAGGACCTCGTCGGCGGTGAGGGTGCCGCCGCCGGTGAGCGTGAGCTCGACCGTGCCGTCGTCGCGGCGGTGCACGGCCGTGGCGGACTCGCCGAAGCGGACGTCCACTCCGTCAGCACCCAGATGCTCCGTGACGAGCTCGCCGACGAACGGCTCCATCGCACCCAGCAGCCGGTCGTCGCGGATCAGCATCGTGACCTCGCTGCCCAGAGCCCGCCAGGCGGTCGCCATCTCCACGGCCACCACGCCGCCGCCGATCACCGCCAGCCGTCCCGGCACGTGCTTGGCGCTGGTCGCCTCGCGGCTGGTCCAGACCCCGGCCTCGGCGACACCCGGCAGATCCGGGACCGCGGCCTGGGTCCCGGTGCACAGCGCCACGGCGTGCCGCGCAGTCAGGACGCGGTCGGCGCCGTCGGGAGTGCGGACGACGACCCGCTTCTCGCCGTGGAGCCGGGCGTGCCCGCACACCAGGCACAGGCCGACCTTGGCGAGCCAGTCGACCTGGCCGTCGTCCTTCCAGTTCGAGGTGAACTCGTCGCGCCGGGCCAGCACCGCCGCGACGTCGAGGTTCCCGGTGACCGCCTGCCGCGCACCGGCCACGCGGCGGGCGTCGGCCACCGCCGCGACCGGCCGCAGCAACGCCTTGCTGGGCATGCAGGCCCAGTACGAGCACTCGCCGCCGACGAGTTCGTGCTCGACGACGGCCACGCTCAGCCCGCCGGCGTGCGCCCGGTCGGCCAGGTTCTCCCCGGTCGGCCCGCCGCCCACGACGATGACGTCGAACACGTCGCCGTCGGCCGGGTCGATCGTGTCGACCACCCCGTCGTCGCCGACGGACGGCGCCGCGCCGTGCGGGAAAACCGGGGCACCTTCGGCCACCATGTCCTCGGCGGCCTGCACGACGTTCTCGTCCGGGGCTTCCATGTCACTCCTCACGCTCGTTTCCGTCACGGTATACGCCCCCCGCATACGAAGGTCCGGCCCGGTGCGCTCACAGAGCGACCGAACCGGACCACGCACGACCATGCACGACCACGCACGACCACGCACGACCACGCACTACGACCTCAGCTGCTCTTTGCCGCCGGACCCTTCGCGGTGCCGGCCTCGCGAGCCGCGGCCTCACCGGCGGCCCGCGCCGGCGAGGGCGGACCCGGCTTCGGGACCGGACCCGGCTTCGGCGGACCGGGCTTCGGAGCCGGGGCCGGGGCCGGGGTGGGCTGCGCCGCCCCGGGGGTGGTCGCTCCCGCCGCCGTTCCTGCTCCCGGCTTCGCCTTCGCCTCCTCCCCGGCGAA
>NZ_JAACYW010000403.1 GCF_015356825.1 Catenulispora rubra
ACCCGCAGCAGATCGATCCCCCGCTCCGCCGCCTCCCGCTTGGCCCGCTCGACCAGCGTCCGCCCGACCCCGCGACCCGCGTGCCGCCGCGAGGTGATCAGGAAGTTGACATACAACTCCTGCTCCTCCGCCTCCGGCACGTACGGTTGCCGCTCCTCGGTGATCACCATGGCTCCGAGCGGCGTCCCGTCCTCGTCCTCCAGCACCCGCAGCCCGCCGGTGCCGGCCCGCTGCTCGAACCCCTCCCGGCGCTTCGCGTTGCCGGTCCAGGGCTCGGTCCCCCACTGGCCGGTGTTCCCCCGGGCGTTCATCCACGCCACCGCCTCGTCCCCGAAGCGCAGGATCAGCGGGACGTCCTCGGGGCCACCGACGCGGATCCGCACGAGTCTCTCCTCACAAAGTGTTCACGTGAATGCGCGTCAGATATAACCGCAGTTCACCGATCCCTCGGCCAAGCGTTATAGAACTCCGCCTCATGAGAATCTACCTCGCGTCCAAACGACGCCTCGCGGTCTCGGCGGTCGCCCTGGCCGTGGGCTCGGCCCTGCTGGTCCCGGCCACGGCCATGGCCGCCGGCCGGCACCACGGGCAGCCGACCACCTGGAAGCTGTCCGGCCAGGTCACGCCGGCCACGCTGAAGGGTGGGCCGTGGACGCTGGGCCAGACGCCGGCGACGTACGGCTCGCCGACCGCCGGCTACTGCGACGCCAACGGGAACGTCACGCGCAACCCGGGTACCGAGCTGTTCCAGCCGGCCTACTTCCCGAACGTCACCGGCAGCGGGCAGCACCTGCGCGGCTTCTTCGACTACCGGCCGAAGGACACCGATGAGGCGGTGCTCGCCGCCAAGTCCGACGACGGCGGCAAGACCTGGACCTACCAGGGTCAGGCTCTTGAGTCGCAGAAGGGCCAGTGCCCCTCGCCGGCGCTGAACGACGACGGCCAGGGCCACCCGACCGTGCTGCACGTGGGCGGGAAGGACTTCCTGTACACGCTGACCCGGCCGACCGCCGACACCCCCGGCTCGCAGCTGCTGGTGCACCGGATCGACGCCGACGCGCACAACCCGCTGGCCAAGCTGCCCTCGGCGCAGGCCGTCGGCACCGGCGCGAAGACCACGCTGACCGCCGCGGTGACGCTGCCGGCCGCCACGATCCCGGCCGCCGACACCTCGGCGTTCGAGATCCCGGGCACGGTCCGGATCCAGACCTCGGCCGGTCTGCAGGACGTGCGCTGCACCGACTCGACCGCGACCTCGTTCGTCGGCTGCACCGGTGGCACGGGCACCGCGGCCAGCGGCGCCGCGGCCGGCACCTACCCGGTGGTCCCGGCCGACACCCAGGCCACCACCGGCCTGGTCTCCCCGGACGGCATCCTGGGCGTGCTCCCGGCCAAGGACGGCCGCTCGGTGACCGTGCTCTACGTCGAGAAGCAGCTGAACTACTTCAAGACCGCCGACCAGGCCAACGCGTGCGCCGTCCCGTTCGCCACGCTGAACAAGATCGGCGAGGGCAAGAACAAGGCGCCGTACTTCGGCAACAACGAGGACCGCTCCACGGTGCGCAGCGCCACCACGCACGACGGCATCCACTTCACCGACAACGGCCCGGTCTCGGGCCTGGGTGACAACGAGAGCACCAGCGCGACCGCGACCCGGTTCGTCAGCCCCTCGGGCACCGTGGTGAAGAACCCCGACGGCACCCTCGGCCTGTTCTACGCCGGCGGCAACTGCTACGACGGCGACAGCGACGGCTTCCACTACATCGGTTACGCCACCAGCAAGGACGGCGTGAACTGGAAGACCGTCGACGGCTTCACCAACCCGCTGCTGTCGGTCGACACCTCGTTCCCGCAGACCACCCCGGGCCTGTACTACAGCGGCCGCATCTACGGCCCGCAGGTCGTCCTGGGCCACGACGGCAAGACCGCGACCATGGTGTTCGCCGGCTACCGCACCCCCAAGCCGCTGCCGAAGCCGGGCACGGTGCTGGGCACCGACCCGAACACGCTGTACACGGTCGGCGCGAGCGACCTGGCCAGCTACCGCAGCATCCTGACGGTCACGCTGACCACCAAGTAGGACCAAGCGGGACTGAGCAGGGAAACGGTCAGCCGAAGTCAGGCGGGAGCAAGCGCTAGTAAGACTCCTGACTCAGGTGAGTAAGAACGCTTAGATAAATTCGCGCGGCCCGGGAACATTCCCGGGCCGCGCGGCCGTTCTGCCGTTTATGGAGCCGATGGACATCATGGCGGCGCTGCTCACCGTCGAAGGCCGTGACAACCCCTATCCGCTCTACGACGAGGCACACCGGCTGGGCGCCGTCATCGACGCCGCGGAGGGCTTCGTGATGGTGCCGTCCTACGACGAGTGCGACCATGTGTTGCGCAACGCCTCGTTCGGGGTCTGGGACGTCGACTGGCGTGGCCGGGCCTGGGACGACGAGCAGCAGCGCAGGCCGTCGCTGCGCAGCATGGAGCGCTCGGTCATCTACGCCAACGCCCCCGACCACGGACGTATGCGTTCCCTGATCTCCTCGGTGTTCACCCCGCGCCGGGTGGCGGCGTTGGAGCCGATGATCGAGCAGGCCGTCGAGGCACTGCTGGACCGGGTGGCCGAGGCCGGCGCGGACGGCGCGGCCGTGGATCTGATGGACGACTTCGCCTATCAGCTCCCTGTCTCAGTGATCTGCGACCTGCTCGGCATCCCGGCCGAGGACCGCGAGACGTTCCGGGTACTGGCCACCGAACTGGCCGCGGTCCTGGACTACGTCGACGACCTGAGCCGCCTGGACGGCGCCGACGCGGCGTGGCTGGAGCTGGAGCTGTACTTCGGCGGGCTGTTCGCCGAGCGCCGCAGGTGTCCGCAGGACGACCTCGTCAGTGCCCTGATCGCGGTCTGCGACGCCGACGGCTCCCGGCTGAGCGGGGCCGAGCTGCTGTGCAACCTGGCGTTGCTGCTGATCGCCGGGTTCGAGACCACGGCGAACCTGTTCGGCAACGGCGTGCGCCTGCTGTTCGAGCACCCGGAGGTCGGCACCGGCCTGCGGCGCGGGGACCTGCGCTACGCCGGCTTCGCAGAGGAGGTCCTGCGCTACGACTCACCGGTGCAGCTGACGACGCGGATCGCGCTGACCGACGGCCTGTCGGTCGGCGACGTCCCGGTGCGGCCGGGGGCGGAGATCGCGCTGATGATCGGCGCGGCGAACCGCGACGCCCGCCGCTACGAGGAGCCGGAGCGCTTCGACCCCACCCGGACCGCGATCGGCCCGCTGAGCTTCGGGGCCGGACCGCACTTCTGCGTGGGATCGGTGCTGGCCCGGACCGAGGCGGCGATCGGCTTCCCCCGGCTGCTGGAGCGGTTCCCGGCGCTGGCGGCGGCCGGGGCGCCGACGCGGAACCAGCGGTTTGTCCTTCGCGGGTACGAGCACCTGCCTGTTACGGTGACTTGAGTTTTTCCGCTTTCCGGGGGAGATGCCGCCATGACTCAGGCTGAAGACGTGATCACCGACGCCGGCGCCGATGCCAGCACCGACACGGTCGTCGCCGACACCAGGCCGGACTTCGACCGCTTCGAGCCCGGCACGGTCCTGCTGTCCGGCATCGTCGGCTCCACCGCCTACGGGCTGTCCGGCCCGGGCTCGGACGTGGACCGCCTCGGCATGTTCGCGGCCCCGACGCTGTCCCTGCTGGGCCTGCACACGCCGCGCGACAGCCACGTCACCTCGGCCCCGGACGTGACGTTCCACGAGGCGGCGAAGCTGGCCCGCCTGGCCCTCGGCGGCAACCCGACCGCGTCGGAACTCCTGTGGCTCCCCGACGACCTGTACGAGCTGCGCACACCCCTCGGCGACGAGGCGATCGCCCTGCGCACCTCGCTGCTGTCCGCACCCCGCGTCCACGACGCCTACCTCGGCTACGCCACCCAGCAGTTCCGCAAACTCCTGTCCCGCGACCCCACCTGGACCCACCGCAAGATCGCCAAGCACGCCCGCCACCTCATGCGCCTGGTCGACCAGGGCCACGAGCTCTACACCACCGGCCACGTCACCATCCGCCTGACCGACCCCGAGCGCTACCGCGCCTTCGGCGAACGCGTGGCCGCCGACCCCGAAGCCGCCCGCCCCTTCATGGCCGACGCCGAGGAACGCTTCGCGACGGCGCGTTCGGTGCTACCGCAGGAGGCTGACACGGCTGCGGCCGAGGACTGGGTGCTGCGGGTGCGGAAGGCTTTCTGGGAGGGGTGAGCGGCCGCCGGGATTGTGCGACGACGCCGGCAAGCCTCACTCAAACAGCCCAGCCGCCAAGCAAGCGCAGAACAACGACAGCCCGTCGCGCACCTGTGGCCTCCTCACAGAAGCCTGCGATCGCGCGACGCGCAGCCGCGCCTGACCAGGTACCCCGTCACCGATGCGCCGTCAGAATCGGCTGGTAGTACCCGGAATCCGGCGGCTCGATCCACTGCACGTCCCGGAACCCGACCGCCGTCGCGAACTCCGCGAGCTGTGCGCGCGTCAGAGCCCAGTACGTCGCGCGCCGGACCCGCACGTCCCACTGGTCGCCGCCGGAAGGCACCAGCTGGAAGTGCTCCATGTCGTAGCGCTCGCCATCGGGGTGCCAGTGCCACAGTTGGAAGGCGATGGCGCGGCCGGCCTCTTGTTCGGAGACCTGCGGCGATGTCGTGGTGGGACGCTTCGCGCGCAGTTCGTCGTAGTCGCGCACGGTCAGGACCAGGAGGCCGTCGGGGCGCAGGACGCGGCGCATCTCGGCCAGACCGGCGGTGAGGGCGTCCGGTGTCAGCAGGTGCGTCACGGAGTTGTCGGCGCTGAGCACGACGTCGAACACGCCCTCTGCGAACGGCAGTGCGCGCATGTCGGCCGCCGCGGTCGGCAGGCTCACGCCGCGCGCCGTGGCCTCGCGGGCGGCGCGGGTCGCGGCCCGGGGGCTCAGGTCCGTGCCGATCATGCTCGCGCCGCCGAGCCGCGCCAGGCCGATGGCCTGCGTCCCGATCCCGCACGAGCAGTCCAGCACGCGCCCCGCCGACCGCTTGGTGCCCGCCTCGATCACCGCGGACAACACAGTGGCCTGATACTCCATGCTGACGTCCCAGTCCTGGAACATCAGGTGGTAGTCGTCGGCCAGGTCGTCGTAGAACGAGCGCATCTCAGTAGCCTGTCAATAGCGTCCGGTGGTGCCCCAGCGGCGTCCCGATCGTTCGCGACCGCAACCCCCACAGCCTCACACCAATGGGACCGGATCGTCCAACGCCCCCTCGCTGCGCCACCGCTTCATCTCCGCGGCGGCGACCCGGTGCCGCTCGGCCTGCGCCTGCGCGCTCGACCGCCCGCCGTGCGCGTCCGCTCGTTCAGGGTCCAGATGAGCGCCGCGCCCCGACCGGGCCCCGCCGACGCGCCCCGCCGACCGTGCCGCCACCCGGCGCGCCGCCGCGGCCGCCGCCTTGTCCTCGCGCACCGCCGCGAGCATCGGCTGCGCCGTCCCCTCGGCCATCGACGCCCGGACCACCGGCATCATCCGCTCCAGCGAGCCGGCCCGGTTCAGCTCGACCGCCCACGCCACCTCCGGCGCGGACAGCTCGGCGAGCCGCACGTACGAGCGCAGCCGGGTGGCCGGCGTCAGATCGGGGCCGGCGGCGGCCACGACCGAGCGCACCCACGCGACCTGTTCCTGCGGCGCGGCCTCGACCATCTCCAGGAACGCCTCCTCCCCGCACAACCGCAGCATCGCCCGCAGCCCGCGCAGCACCGCCTCCGGCTCGTCGCGCACCGCCTGGAACGCCAGCCGCCGCGCAGTCCCGCCGGCGAACTCGTGCACCTGCACCGCGCGGGTGACCTCGGGCTCGGTGTCGTGCTCGCACGCCAGCCGGGCCAGCACGCTGTCCGGCGTGAAGGGGTTCTCGGCCAGCCGCATCCGCAGCGCGGTGTCCCCCAGCGACCCGAACGCGTGCCCGACCAGCTCCCGGCACAGCGGCGCCTGCGAGGCCATGTCCAGGATCAGCGAAGCCTGCTCCCGCAACGCGGTCCGCTCCGCCTCGGACGGCTCCTTGTGCATCGTCGCGCCCGAGGCCAGGAACGCCCGCGCGGCCAGCGGCGGGGCCAGCGCCAGGACGACATTTGCCGCTCGCCAGCGCTGCCCCGACATGTCCGCGGCGGCGCGCTCGTCCTGCGCGGAGCGGCGCAACCCGCGGGCGATGACGCCGCGCCCGGAATCAGGCCTGGCCTTCACCAGCGCGGCCAGCGGAGTGCGGGCGGTGTCCACTTCGCGCACCATCCGGGCCCAGTACTGCGGCCCCGCGCTGTCGCCGCGCAGGATCGCGCGCGTGACGGCGTCGCCAACCGTCACGATCTCCGGCTCCATCACCAGCGTCACGGCGACCGCGGCCGGACACACGTGCCGCACGATATCCGCGGGCCGGATCGTGCCCAGCCGGGCCCCGACCAGCGCCACTTCGCGCAGGTAGCCGAACTCCACGGCCGGGTTCGGGCTCTGGCGGAAGGCCGCCACGGCCCGCTCGTAGTCGTCGATCGTGGGGTGCGAGGGCACCGGCGGGGTCGGCTGGCGGCCCTGGGGGTGCCCCGGGCGTCCCCGGTCCTCGACTCGGTTCACGGCTCCCCCTCCGCAGCCTCCCCGGCACCGTCGCCGACCGCCTCGACCAGATCGACGAGCTGCGCGTATTCCAGGGGGCCGGCTTCCATCAGCCGGCGCACCATGATCCGCCACCGGTGTGCGTCGTTGTCAAGATGCTGCCGCACCGCGTTTTCCAAAGGCCAGCGTGCGGGATCGTCGGGATGCGGAGTGTACGCCAGATCCGGGTCCGGTACGGTGACCCCCGGGATGTCGGTCTGCGCGACCGCGCCGGCACCGGCGAGCAGCGGCTCGATGTCGCCGCTGGCCATCGAGGCCCGTACGGACGAGCCCGCGTACTCCAGCCCGTTCGGCGCGGACATCGCGGCGTCCCACACCGGCTCCGGTCCGGCCTCCGCTGCCAGACGTCCGTAGAGCAGCAGGGAGGTGTCAGGGCCCAGATACCGACCGAACTTCTTCAGCAGGAAGTGCAGACGTTCGGTGGTTGGGGCTGCGGCGATGAGCTGGTAGACGCTGGCCTCGCCCATGTTCTCGACGAAGTGCAGGATCTGCGGCCACGCGGTCCCGGACTGCTCCAGCATTTCCAGCGCGGCGTAGCGGACGCCGGGGTCGGCGACGTCGTAGAGCATGGCCAGCCGGGTGCCGATCGGGTCGACCGGGTCGTGCAGAAGCCGGTGGAGGATGGCGGCCGGCGTCACCGGGTTGGCGGCGAGGGCGCGCCGGGCGTCGAATCCGGCGTCGTCGGCGAGCGCGCGGGCTACCAGGCCCGGGGCCAGCGGGCTGCCTTCCAGGAGGGCCAGCTCGAAGGAGTTCAGTTCTCCGGGGCCGTCGGACAGGACCTCCAGGCCGACGTGCGGGCGTGCGAAGGCTAGGAGCACGTTGGCGCTGGGGACGTCCTCGGCTGCCTCGTCGAGTTCGTCCTCGTCCGGGATGGCCTGCTGCGGGCCGAGGACGGCGGTGGAATCGATGAGTTCTGCGACGGTGCCGGTCCAGATGAAGGAGCGCACGAGCAGGGCGGTCCACAGCGGCACGTCGTCGCCGAGGCGCCTGTCGAGGAGCGCACGCAGCTCTTCGGCCAGGTCGGCGCGGCCTCGGGCGGCGGGGAGGATGTCGTCGGCGGTGCGTCGCCAGGTCAGGTCCAGGACGGCGCTGGCCGGGACGGCGTGTTCGATGACGTCGGCCGCGGTCAAGGAGCCGAGAGACAGACCTCTGATGATCAGTTCACTGACGGCGGTGCCGAACTCGGGGTGTTCCTCGAAGCCGTCCCATCGGTCCCGGAGCGTTTCTACGGCTGTGGCGATCCGGCGGAGCGTGGTGACGTCGGGCGCGCCGACGTGCCAGGCGGCCTGCGGGTAGCTGGCGAGGAGCTGGTGGCGGACGTCGGCGGGGATGTCCTCGCGTGCGGCGGCTTCGTCGAGGCCTGCTACGCGGCCGAGGAAGCGGCCGCGGTCGCCGGCCACTGCGTCGTGGTCGGCGGCTAGGGCTAGTACCTCGTCCCAATCCAGGCGCCAGGAGCGGGATCCGGCGCCGGGGCGGTCCCAGCGCTGGACCCAGGACTGGTCGCGCCAGCCGGGCTGGTGGGTGGGGATCGGGCCGGGGAGGCCGAGGACGCGGGCTGCGGTGAGGGACAGGGCCGGGTCGCGGGCGCCGGCCAGGACGCGGAGGAGTTCGAACTCGGGGTCGCCGGTGTCGGTGTCGGCGAGGTGGTCTGGGGAGATTGGGAGGACGGCGGTGGTGAGGAAGGCGGCGAGCTTGGCGCGTAGGTCGGGGGGGACGATCGGCTCGCCGTTGGAGCCGAGGCGGTCGCGGAGGATTGCGGAGCGGACCCAGGGGATGCCTAGCTGTTCTAGGCGGCCGAAGAGGGCGCGGTCTATGTCGGGGTCGGCTAGGGCTAGGACTGTCGCTTATACACAT
>NZ_JAACYW010000404.1 GCF_015356825.1 Catenulispora rubra
GCCCCAGCCACCCTCGCAGTGGCCATCGCCGCCTCCGCACGCACCTGCCCTCCCGGTCGGCACCAAGCGTGCCCACGATCGGCGCCTGGTGCTGCTGGCCGCAGCCAGCCTGGCGGTCTCGGTGGTCGGCGTCGTCCTGCGCGCCCTGCACCTGCTGCCCAGCTCGGCCGCCACCGGCATCGGGTTCGCCGCGGCGGCGATCGCGCTGCGGATCCTGATGGTCTTCGCCGCCCGCTCGGCCTCGGACGCGCACCGGGCCAAGGTGCTCAACCGGGTCTCGCTGGCCGGGCTCGCGGTTTCGGGCGCGGTGCTGGCCGTCGCGCTGCCGCGGATCACCAAGGCCAGCGGGATGGGGACGTTCTTCGGCGATGTCGTCGCGGTCGGTTGGACGCTGGCGCTGACGATGGTCGCGACCGGGACGGTGCGGACGCTGACGTGGCGGGTGTACCTCGGCGCCGGGCTCACGGGCCTGCTGGCGGTGAGCGCGCTGGTGCGGTTGGTGGACGTGCCGCTGTACCACCACTTCGGTCCGGACAGCCAGCTGGAGAACGCGGTGATCGGTCCGGCCATCGAAGAGGTCTTCAAAGCCCTGCTGCTGGTGCTCATCGTGTGGCTGGCGGCGCGTCGGCGCGACGTCCGTCCGTCGGCGCTGGACCTGATGCTGTTGGGCATGTGGGTCGGCGCCGGGTACGAGCTGTACGAGGATGCGATGTACGGCCGCGGCGGGACGCATTTCGGCTCCGTGCCGGTGCTGTCGCTGGTCTTCCCCGCCATGATCAAGTCGGACGCATTGTCGGTGGTGGCTACCGGGCATCTGATGTACACCGGCGTCGTCGGGCTGGGGCTCGGCGTGGGCGTGCTGTACCGGCGTCGCTGGCGGTTCGCGTGGCTGGCCGCGCCGGCCGGGTTCTTCTTCGGGTTCGCCGAGCATGCGGGGTTCAACGCCGTGGTGGTCAGCGGCGGCGGCGAGAAGCCGTGGTGGGCGAGCCTGTTGTTCGATGTCTCGCTGTCGGGCTACCTCTCCTCGCTGCTGCTGATCGGCGGCGGCACCGGGCTGGTGCTGTACGAGTGGCGACGGGCGACGAAGGCGCGCCTGGATCCCGCCTCGGCGGCGCCGGGGTGCGTGGCGTCGTGGAAGGGCTCGCAGGGGCAGGCGGTCGCGGTTCCGCGGTGGTTGTGGGTCACGCAGGTCGAGAGCGGTCGGCGCAGTGCGCGGCTGGCTGGCTTGCAGTGCCAGGCGCCTCGGACGGGTGTGCCGCAGGTACTCGCGCCGCCGCCGCAGGTGTTCACACCGCCCCCGCAGATGTCGCAAGTACCGCAGGTACCGCAATCCGTTCCGGTCGCAGGAGGCTGGTCATGAGTTCTCTGGTGCACATGCTGTTGGACCTGTGGCAGCACGGTGCCGCCGCTGCGGATACCTACCAGGCCGACCCGGCGTCGGCGGCTGCGTCCGGCACCGCTGCCGCGGCTCCGGCGATGTTGGCCTCAGCGGCGCCTCCGGCGCCTCCGGCTCCTCCGGCTCCTCCAGCAGCTCCAGCAGCTCCGGCGGCTCCGGCGGCGCCGGACAGCCCCGGCGGCTCGCCCGACGCTCCGTACACGCCCAACCCGCGCATGTCGGTCAACCCGGACGTCCCGGCGCCGGGCACGCCCACGCAGTCCGTCGACCCCGGTATGTCGGTCGATCCGGGTATGTCGACCCCGGACCAGGCGCCGCCGCCGGTCGCCGACCAGGGCTCGGGCGACGGGCCCGAAGCCGGCTCCGACAACGGCCCGGACGCGCCCGACGACGGCCCGCCCCCGCGGCCGGAACCGTACCCTGACGTCGGCCCGAAGTACGTGCCGCCGCCCGCCGACCCGTCCACCGCCACCCCGAACCTCGACAAGTTCACCGACACCGTGAACCAGTGGTCCGACGAGGGTGCGAAGTACGGCGAGATGATCGGCTCCGCGGGCGGCAAGTACGAGGGCAACGACTGGGCCCTCGGCGAGGTCGGCAAGGGCGCCGGGGCCATGGCCGGGATGGTCGGCGGGATGGCGTTCGGGGCCGGCGAGTTCATCGGCGACAGCATCCCGCCGTCGGTGTACGAGGGGCTGGCCAACGGATACGCGGACCTGCAGGCGCAGTTCGGCGATCCGGGCGACGCGGTCGGGCCGAACATGAGCCCGGAGCCGGTCTGGGGGCCGGGCCCCGGCCAGAACGCGACCCCGTGGCCCGGCACCGACCAAGGGGTGTGGCACCCGCCGATGGGACCGCCGGCCCAGCTGCCGCCGTCGGGGGATCCGGCGCCGCCGCTCTTCTCGGCGCCGCCCGCGGACCCGCCGCCGGTCAGCAGTCCCGAGCACATGACCCCGGCCGCACCGGCCGGCCCGGCCATGCACACGCAGAGCTGGACGCCGTCCTTCAGCACCGGCACCGTCCTCAACCCCGACGGCACCACCACCCTGCACTACCCGGACGGCACCCAGGACGTGCGAGCCCCCGACGGAAGCTGCTGGCGCACGTCGCCGGACGGCACGGTGGTCCAGGCGTGGCAGGAGCCGGCCGTCCCGCAATGGCATCCGCCGCAGTCCGTCGCAGGCGCCCAACCCGACGGCAGGACCGTCGTCTACCACCCCGACGGCAGCAAGGAACTGTGGCACGGGAACGCGCCGGTCGCACGCTTCGACTCGGGCGGGCGTCCGTTCTGACCGGGCGCCTGCTCTGACCGGGGGAACGGGAAGGGGGTGAGGACGGCCGGGCTCAGGGGGTAGCCCGGCTGTCCTCGACGGTCGGGTAGCTGCAGGCGGCGGGTGAACCGCCGCCCATGACTGCCGTCGTGCGGTCAGCCGCCGCCGATCAGTGCCTCCGCGACCGCGTTCAGGCCCAAGTCGTGCGAACCCTTGACCAGGACCACGTCATCGGGCCGGATGAGCTCACGGACCAAAGCCAGCGCCTCGTCGGCGTCGCGAGCGCGCTGGACGACCATTCCGGGCCCCCGCTCGCGCGCCGCGTCGGCCAGCGCGACCGGTCCGGTCCCGTCGTAGAACTCCGTGTCGGGACCGTCGACGACGACCAGCGCCGCGAAGCCCAGATCGGCGGCCAGAGTCCCGATCTGCCGGTGGCGGGCTGCTGAATCAGCCCCCTGCGCGACCATCTCTCCCAGGACCCCGACCACGCGCCGGGAATCGTCCGCGGCCAAGGCCCAGGTGGCGTACAGGGCCGCCGCCATCGACTCCGGGAAGGCGTTGTAGGCGTCGTCCACGACCGTGACCTTGTCGGTGTCGCGGGTCCGGACGGCCAGACGCGAGTCGGAACGGGGACCCGTGGCGCTCAGCGCCGCGGCGATCCGGTCCGTCCCGATGCCCAGTTTCCAGGCGACGGCAGCGGCGGCCAACGCGTTGCCGACCTGGTGCGAGCCCAACAGCGACAAGTGCACAAGGGCCTCGCCGTCGGGCGTCTTCAGCGTGAAGACCGGTTTGCCTTGCATCAGACGCTCGTCGACCGCGCTGATCACGGTTTGGCGGTCGCGGCCATGGCCGTGATCATCACCGTGAGCATGGTCACGGCTGAACCAGACCACCTCGGCATCGGTCTGCGCGGCCATGGCCACGACCCGGGGATCGTCGGCGTTGAGCACCGCGACACCGCCGGCCGAGCCCGCCGGCAGCGCCTGGACCAACTCGGCCTTGGCCTCGGCGACCAGGTCCAGCGGATCGCTCGTGGTGACCGCGTCCGGACCGGCGCCGGCCACGAACGTCTCCACGTGAGCGTTCCCGACCGCGAGCACCACACCGATCCGGGGCGGCGCTATCGATGTCAGATAGCTGAGATCCCCGGCGCGCGCCGCCCCCATCTCCAGAACCAGGTAGCGGGTCGCCTCGTCGGCGCGCAGCACCGTCAGTGGCAACCCGAGTTCGTTGTTGAAGGAACCTGCGGTGCCGACGGTCGGCGCCTCGTTCTCCAAGATCGCGGCCAGCAGGTCCTTGGTCGTGGTCTTGCCGAACGACCCGGTGATCCCGATCACCAGCGGATCGCCGTCGGCCGCCGTCCGGCCGTCGGCCAGCTGATGGTGCGCGAGCCGGGCCAGCGCGGCCCGGACGTCGGGCACCAGCACCGCCGGGGCCGGGACCGGCCGGGAGGCCAGGACCGCGCTCGCCCCGGCGGCCACCGCGGCCGCCGCGAACTTGTGGCCGTCGACCTGGGCGCCGTCGAAGGCCGCGAACAGCCCGCCGGGCACCACGTCGCGGGAATCCAGTGCCACCGATCCCCGCACGACCAGCAGCGGATCGGCCAGGTGCAGTTCGCCGCCGACGATTTCGGCTATGTCGGACAGTGTCAGCGCTTTCAACGCGCCTCCCCGGAAGCGTGAACGGCCTGGCCGGCCTGGCCGGCGTGACCCCCATGGCCCGCGTCGCCGCCCAGACTGCCATGACCGCCGTCACCGGCGCGACCCGCGTGCACGCCGTACCGCGCCGGCCGCAGCAGCGCCAGGTCGATGAGCCAGGACAGCAGCTGCGGCATCGGCACCCCGCTGGCGTCCCAGGCGCGCGCGAACGAGGACCGCGTCGTGAACCCGGGCATGGTGTTGATCTCGCAGACGTACAACTCGTCGGCCTGTTCGTTCCACAGGAAGTCCACCCGGGCCAGCCCGAAGCCGCCGATGGCTCCGAAAGCCTCCAGCGCCATCGCCCTCATCTGCGCGGCGACCTTGTCCGGGAGATCGGCGGGGACCACGAGCCGGGAATCGACGGCCTGGTACTTCTGCCGGAAGTCCAGCAGGCCGCCGTCGACGTCGATCTCGGCCGCGAGCGAGGCCCACGGCTCGCCGTCGGGGCTGACCAGCACCCCGCAGTCGAACTCGCGGGCGTCGTCGACGCCCTGCTCCACGATCACCGTCGGGTCCAGGGAGAAAGCCAGGTCGATCGCGGCCTGGAGTTCGCCGGGATCGGACACCCGGGTCACGCCGATCGACGAGCCGCCGCCCGCGGGCTTGACGAACAGCGGCCAGCGCAGCTCGCTGACCAGCGGGAGGAAGTCCCGGCTCGACGCCCGGTGCTCTGCGGTCAGCACGACGTACGGGGTCACCGGCAGGCCCTCGGCCCGGAGGGCGCGCTTCATCGCGACCTTGTCCATGCCGATCGCCGAGGCGCCGACTCCGCAGCCGACGTAGCGGACCCCGAACGCCTCCAGCAGGCCCTGGAAGACGCCGTCCTCGCCGAAGGCGCCGTGCATCATCGGGAACGCGACGTCGATGCGAGCCAGCACCCTGCTCGGATCGCTCGCGTACACCACGCTCAGCGACCCGTCGGAGCGGTGCGGGAGCAGTTCGACCGGCGTCCCGGCTATCGGCAACAGGTCGTCGATGGCGACCTGCGGGACGGGCCCGGTGCGGGCGTATTCCAAGGCTTCGGCCGGCAGCAGCATGTACTGCCCGCTCTTGGTGACCCCTATCGCGTGCAAGGCATAACGATCAGCGCGCAGGTTGCGGACTACCGCCTTCGCCGACGCGCAGGAAACGTCGTGTTCGGCGGACGGGCCGCCGTAGAAAATACCGACCTGGAGCAGGTCGTTGTCAAGATCCGTTCGAGCAGCTGCTGCTGTGGCGTGCATGTAACCCCCTATTCATGCCGACCATATCTGACGATGAATGGCCGATGTCTGAAGATTCCGCTTCGTGGGCCGGAGCTCAACCGCCGGCCGGGATCGCGGTGACTCTGTGTGCCCGGAAACCGGATCATGTTATCGCCCCGCCGTGGCGCCGACGTCCTACGGAGCGCGAACTACCGGCCTCGCCGGGGCATCAGGTCCTTGAATGAACGCGTTGAGGCACGCGGCCGCTGAGCCTGCTCGGGCCCGCTGCCGCGGTCCTCCCGAAATGCGCGTTATATGAGTGATCTCTAAGCTCGGGGACCATGCAAGCGGAGAAGGCCAGACTCGCGGCCGCCGACGAGGGACGCGTGCCGTGGCGCGCGTGGGGGCCGTACCTGGCCGAGCGCGCGTGGGGGACGGTCCGCGAGGACTACTCGGTCGGCGGAACGGCCTGGGACTACTTTCCGCACGACCACGCCCGCTCCCGGGCCTACCGCTGGAACGAGGACGGGCTCGCCGGGATCTGCGACGACCGGCAGTGGTTCTGCTTCGCACTGGCGTTCTGGAACGGCCGCGACCCGATCCTGAAGGAACGCCTGTTCGGGCTGGCCGGTCCCGAGGGGAACCACGGCGAGGACGTCAAGGAGTACTGGTGGTATCTGGACTCCACGCCGACCCACTCCTGGATGCGCTGGCGCTACCACTACCCGCAGGACACCTTTCCCTACTGCGACCTGGTGGAGGAGAACCGGGCCCGGGGCCAGGACTCGCCCGAGTACGAGCTCGTCGACACCGGCGTGTTCGACGAGGGCCGCTACTGGTCGGTGACCGTGGACTACGCCAAGGCCGGGCCCCGCGACCTGTGCGTCCTGATCAAGGCCGAGAACCGCGGGCCGCAGGAGGCGACGCTGCACGTGCTGCCGACGCTGTGGTTCCGCAACACGTGGGCCTGGGGGCTCGCCGACCACGGGGACTTCCCGGTCGTCCGCGGCGAGGGGTCGCAGCTGATCGGCGACCACCTGTTCGTGGGCCGGGTCGTGCTGTCCGGGGACGGGACGCCGACGCCGTTGGCGTGCGACAACGAGTCGAACGCGC
Organism: Catenulispora rubra; assembly: GCF_015356825.1. Lineage (GTDB taxonomy): Bacteria > Actinomycetota > Actinomycetes > Streptomycetales > Catenulisporaceae > Catenulispora > Catenulispora rubra. Next base: position 6,665 of record NZ_JAACYW010000404.1, read on the forward strand.
GGCTGCTGTGGGACACCCCCGGCAGGTCGCAGTACCCGAAGGACGGGATCAACGACCACGTCGTGCGCGGTGCGCAGACGGTCAGTCCGGACTGCAGCGGCAGCAAGGCGGCGCTGCACTACGTGCTGACCGTTCCGCCGGGGGAGTGCGCCGAGATCCGGCTGCGGCTGACCGCGCAGGACCCTGATGGCGCTGAGGGTGTTGACGGCACTGACCGCACTGACCGCACGGACCGCACGACGAAGGCCAGGAAGTCCGCGACGGCGCATTCGCAGCCGCACCCGGCCTCGGGAACGCACCCGGACCTGGCCGCGCGCCCGGCCCCGGACCTCGGCTCCGGCTTCGACGCCGTCGTCGCCGCGCGCCAGGCCGAGGCCGACGAGTTCTTCGCCGACCTCACCCCGGCCAGCTGCACCGCCGACGAGGCGCTGGTGCTGCGGCAGGCCGTCGCCGGGCTGCTGTGGTCGAAGCAGTACTACCACTACAACACGGCGCGGTGGCTCAAGGGCGACCCGCTGTACCCGGCCGAGGGCAGCCGCGGGCAGGGCCGGAACGCGCGGTGGTGGCACCTGTCGGCGCGCGACGTCATCGCCATGCCCGACGCGTGGGAGTACCCGTGGTTCGCGGCGTGGGACCTGGCGTTCCACGCGGTCGCCTTGGCGCGCGTCGACCCGGCGTTCGCCAAGCAGCAGCTGGAACTGCTGCTGGAGGGCTGGTATCTGCATTCCTCGGGCCAGATGCCGGCCTACGAGTGGAACTTCGACGACGACAACCCGCCGGTCCACGCCTGGGCCGCGCTCCAGGTCTTCCATCTGGACGGGGCGCGGGACTTCGCGTTCCTCAAGCGGGTGTTCCGCAAGCTGCTGATGAACTTCACCTGGTGGGTGAACCACGCCGACCCCGACGGCGACAACGTCTTCAAGGGCGGCTTCCTCGGCCTGGACAACATCGGGCCCTTCGACCGGCACTACGGCCTGCCGCCGGGGACGTTCCTGCAGCAGAGCGACGGCACCGCGTGGATGGCGATGTACTCGCTGAACATGATGGAGATGGCGCTGATCCTGGCCCGGCAGGACAGCACGTACCACGACCTCGTGCCGAAGTTCTACGAGCATTTCGCGCTGATCGCCGAGGCCGCCTACCGCATCGGGCTGTGGTCGGAGGAGGACGGCTTCTTCTACGACGTGCTCCGCCTCCCCGACGACGGCCTCGTCCCGGTCCGCGTCCGCTCGGTGGTGGGCCTGCTGCCCCTGGCCGCCGCGACCTCCGTCCCGACCTCCAGCCTGCGCTCGATCACCGCCCTGGCGAACCGCGTCCGCTGGTACCAGTCGAACCGCCCGGAGTACACCGAGCACCTCGGCGACGACGCGGGCGGCGCCGGCGGCGGCCACCGGCGCCTGCTGGCGATGGTCGGCCCCGAACGGCTCCGCCGACTGCTGAACCGCATGCTCGACGAGGACGAGTTCCTGTCCGGCCACGGCCTACGCGCCCTGTCCCGCGAGCACCACGACCACCCGTTCTCCCTGGCCGTCGGCGGCATGCGCTACACACTCGAGTACGAGCCCGGCGAGTCCCGCACAGTGATGTTCGGCGGCAACAGCAACTGGCGCGGCCCGGTCTGGTTCCCAGTGAACTACATGCTCATCGACGCCCTCGACCGCTACCACGAGTTCTTCGGCGACAGCTGGCGCACCCCCTTCCCC
>NZ_JAACYW010000405.1 GCF_015356825.1 Catenulispora rubra
GGTTGGCGGGAGTCGGGGCGGGTCGGAGGCTGACCGGCGGAACGCCGGCCAGCAGAAGACCCAACGGATGGAACAAGGGGTTTGAAAGAACACCTAAAGAAGAGGCACATCACGTAGATGCAGCCATGATGCGGACAAGGGTTTAGCCACCGACCGGGAAACGTGGGACGCGGGACGGGCCGCGAAGAAGTTGATCGGAAGGTGTAGGACCAGTAGATAAAGTCTGGTCGTCCAAGCCGTGCTACTTAACGCCCTGACGTGCCCGAGGAGCGGATGGGGGATCCTCCGTTCAAAGGCGGAGGACCCAGTGGAGGACGGATGGGAGTACGGAGCGGAGCCCCCAATGACATCATGTTTTTGACAAAACTCTGATATAGGGGCCGTAAGCGATACGGTCGAGGGTCGGGGTGTTCGCGCCGGGACCGTCGTGCCGGGAACGCGACTGGTGTCGGCGTCTCGCCGGTGGTGGGCTGCTCACAGGCGGATGACGGTGGCCGGTGGGGGGCGGCGGCCGGGACGAGGCCGCTGACGGAACACAGCGGGCCCACGTTGCCCTGGCGGCGGCACTAGAGAATCCATGTCTCATGGAGTTGTCAATTACTTCACGACGACGCGTGTGGCCCCTGCGTAATTGTCGCCGGTATACCGAAACGGCTCTACCCGAACAGGAGCGGAAGGGTTGGGCGCATCGGTCATGAGGCCGTTGCCGATGTAGATTCCGATGTGTTCCAGGTTGTGCGGGGCGGTGCCGTAGTAGACGAGATCTCCGGGCAGCAGCGGGGCTCCGACCGGAACCGGGGTGGTGGCATTGTATTGGTCGGTGGCCACCCGCGGCAGATGGACGCCGGCGGCGGCGTAGGCGGCTTGGACCAGGCCGGAGCAGTCGAATGCGACTCCCGGTTCTTCTGCGCCCCAGACGTATTTCACGCCGAGCTGACTTTGTGCGAAGGCGATCGCCGCGGCCTGGGCCGGTCCTGGCGCGCTCGGCAGCGGTCCGCCGGGAGCGGCTCCGGAGGCAGCGGCGCCTTGGGCGAAGGTGGCGGCGTCGGCCAGGACCGCGGTGACGTAGGTATCGGAGTGGTTGTAGGCATACACGGCGGCGTGGATGTCGGCGTTGTTCTTCGCGCCGTTGGCGCACAGCATCCGGGCCGCGGCGAACACCGCGTCGGTGGGGTCCCAGACGCTGGCCGGCGTCGCGCCGCCGGGCGGGACGGGCTGGGCGTACTGGTCAAAGGTGTCGGGCAAGAACTGCATCGGCCCGAGGGCTCCGTCCTTCGACACTTGGTCGGCGGCCCGGCCGAAGTCGGACTCTTCTTTCGCGATGCCGGCCAGCACCGTCCAGGACAGCCCGGGGCATTCGGCGGCGGCGCGGGTGAACAGCAAGTAGTACTGCGGCGGGATCTGCGACATCGCCTGCGCGGACGGGGCGGCGTTCGCGTCCGACCCGAGGCCCAAGATGGAAGCGACTCCAGCGCCGGCGGCGCCGATGAGCACAATCAGCATCATGAACGCGGCACCGGCCGCGGTGGCTATCTTCCCCAAGCGATGACTCTCCTTTCGCTGCGCTGCGCTGTGCGGTCGCGGTGCGTGGCGGGTGTCGTCACGGCAGCGGATTCGGCGGCTCGATCCACCACGGCGGCAGGTGGACGGCCGGGGAGCCGGCAGCTCGCTGGCGAAGGCGGACCGGGCGGGTCAGGGCGTCCAGGTCGATCAGTTCCAGGCGCCTGGTGGTCTCCCCGGGCCACACCCGCCGGCCGTCGACCGGCCGCCACACCGGCCCGGTCGGCCCGCATCCGGCGGACAGCAACGCTTCGGGGCTGGTGGTGACGACCGGGAACGTCGGGCGCTGGTCGGTCAGGTACCGGTGGAAGTTCGCCTCGCGAGTGGCGGACGGCAGGTAGAACAACACCGGGACCGGCGCGGAGGCGGTGGCGAGTTTGCCGTAGCCGCCGAACTTGCCAGCAAGTTTCCCCAGCGGCTCGGTGCCGGTGTCGTACTCCAGGAAGAACCGCACACTGCGGGCCTCTGCCGGGTCCTGATCGATGCCTGCCGTCGTGTAATGGCCGTAACCATCAGGACGGGCGCCGGCGTCGGCGAACAGCCGGGCGCAGCGCGCCTCGGACCACCAGGCAGCCAACCGCCCGGCGGCCGGGTCGCGGCGACCGGCAACCGCGATGGCGGTGAAGACCTCGTTACAGCCAACCGCGTGCGCGAGGTGCGCGGAGGCGGCGATCTGGTGGGCGCGGTTGCGGTGGTAGCCGAAGGCTTTGACCGACATCTCGTAGGCGGCGGCCAGCCAGCCGGCGCCGGCCGGCCCGAGCACGTAGTGCTCGGGCGCCGATCCGACCGCGACGCGGGGCCGGAACCGGTCCAGCAGCCGCAGCGGGTCGACGAGTTTGGCCAGCCTGGCGCGGGCGGTGCGGGCGCCGTCGAACCCGAGCGCGGTGACCTGGTTCGTGGTCAGCACCCGGTGTTCGTGCACCATCGCGGCGATCCACCGGTCGCGCGGCGTCAGGTGCGCGGCCAGCACCGCCAGCTGGGCCCGGCGCACCGACGGCCCTGGCTGGGGCGCGGCCGGGGCCGGAAGGTATCCCTGTGTGAACGGCGCACCGGGGGTTTCAGGACGTGACGACACGACGGTGGCCTTTCATCAGTGGACTGTGATGTGCGAGCGGGGTTCGATCAGCACGGCGCGCCGGACCTGGCGCGCCGCGCTCGCCTCGGTCAGGCCGCGAACCACATGTCCGTGCCGAGGTCGTCGTCGCCCTTCACCGGCACGCGGCCGAACCTCGCCCGGGCCCCGGCGCGGATTTCGGCTTCCCGGCCGTCGATCGCGTCGATCATCGGGATGGTGCGCAGCGTGAACGCCGGCTTCTCCTGGGATCCGGCGACCAGGCGCACGCCGGCCTGGAACGCCCCCAGGTGCGACAGGTCGTAGTCGCTCAGCAGCGGGGCGGTGTGCCGCTCCAGTTCGCGGGCGTCCTCCGGCGAGGCGTTGAAGAAGATCTTGCTGCGGGCGTTGGCGGACACGCCTTCCCGCAGCGCCCGCGGCAGCTGCGCAAGGTTCTGATGCGCCAGGGTAAGCGACAGCCGATAGCCGCGCGCCTCGGCCAACATGTCTTCCATCGGGTAAGGAAGTGTCAAGAAGTTTTGACACTCATCCAGATACAAGCCGCTGTCAATGCGCTGTGACTGGGCCAGCCGGGCGCGACGGGACGCGGCCTGCCAGGTCTTGGCCACGACCAGCGAACCGAGGAGCTGAGAGGTCTGCTCGCCGAGGGCGCCCTTGGGGACCCGGACCAGGCACAGCCCGCCGTCCAGGACGTCGGACATGTCGAAGGACGACGGTCCGGCGGCGATGGAGTTCTTCACGATCTCGCGAGTGAGGAACGGACGCAGCTTGTTCATCAACGGCCCGATCACATTCGCGCGAGCAGCATCGGTGAGAGCGTCGTAGTCGTCCCAGAATCCGGCCAGGACCTCGTCGGCCTCGCGAGCCGCGGCGGTGAGCACGGCGCGCTTGTCGGCTTTGGTGAGCATCTGCACGACGTGCCCGAGGTGGGCGCGACCAGTGCGGTCGTGGTGCAGCAGCGTCAGGCACGCCGAGCGGAATACGTCCTCGGTGCGCGGACCCCAGTAGGCGGAGAAGATGCGGGCGAAGATGCCGGTGACGTTGTCGACGACCATGTCAGTGTCCTCGACCGAGTCGGCCTGCAGCACGTTCAGCCGCGGCGGGCACGCGGAGTCGTCGGCGTCATACAAGACGGTGCGGTCCTTGGCCGAGCGCGGGAGCCGGGCCAGGATGTCGGCGGCCATGTCGCCCTTGGGGTCCACCACGACCACGCCGCGCCCGGCCTCGACGTCGTCCAGGATCAGGTTGGTCATCAGCGTGGACTTGCCGGAGCCGGTGGCGCCGATGATGTGCATGTGGTGCCGGGCGTCGACCACCGACAGACCGACGGGACGAGTCCGGCCGGTGTCGGTGACGCCGATCGGCTTGATCCCCGCCTTCGGGTTCGGTGCCGGGATACCTGGTGGCGGGTTGATGCTGGCCGCGCCGGCGCGCTCCAGACCGGCGGCATCCGGGTCGACCGGCAGGTGCGCGACCGCGGCCAGCTCCGGCACCGACAGAAGGCTGCCCTTGCCGTGGAACGCCCGAGAGTTCATCGCCGCGACCGGGGCGGACAGGCGTTTGCGGGCGAACCAGTTGGGCTCACGGAACACCGCGAACGCGCCGGCAATGTGCCCGGCCCGGCCGCGTAACCGCGGCGAGCGCGGCTTCTCCCCGGCGATCGTGGAGGCGGCGGCGTAGAAGACCCGCACGTCCCACAGGGCGCCGGCGGCCTTACGGGAGGCGGCACGGTACTGCTCGGCCTCGGCCGGATCCATCATGCCGGTGCCGTAGCCGGCCGGCTTGGTCGACGTGCTGGTCGCCCCTGGGGTGGCGACGTCCAGCAGCCGGGCTACCGGGGAGGCGGAGCCGGTACCGCCGCCGCGCAGAGCCTTGGCTGCACGGCGCGCAGCGCGAGCCCGGCGTCCGGTGACCGGACGCGCCAGGACCTGCACCGCGGCGTGCTCACCAGGGCCGAGACCGGAGCCGGCCTTCAGCAGCGGACGCAACGGGTCCACACCATGATCGGTCTTAATCGCCAGGACCTCGGTGCGGCCCAGCACCAGGGATCCGCCGGTGGCGGCAGCCTGGGCCGGTAGCACCAGGGGGTCGGCCTCGCTCGCGGGGCGGGTCTCGGTGTGGCAGCCGGGCCAGGCCGCGACGATCGCGTCCTCGACCTGACCAGGCGGCACCGTGCCGGGAACCCACAGGCGCACCTGCACCCCGGCGCGGGTGAAGACGTACTCGAACCCGAGGTGGTGCTGTCCAGCCAGCGCTCGGGTGCGGGCCGGACGCAGCAGTCCGAGCAGCTGCGACCACAGCATCTCCGCGCCGTGCCGGTCGACTTTCGGCGGGGCCAGCACAGTGATGACCCGGGCTCCGTCGCTCCAGGTGGCGTGGCGGCGGGCCCGCAGCCAGACGCGCGCGCCGACCGCGAGGCCGGTGAGGGCTGCCGTGCCGAAGCCGGCGGCGATGCCGTAGGCGGAGGCGAAGGAGCTGATGGCGTGTCCGGCGTGGGCAAATGCCGTGCCGGGATGGGTCAGGAAGTTGATCAGAGGGCTGTGTGTGGTGGGTATGGCGGGGCTCCTGGGTGCAGGCAGGGCGGGGGTCCTGCTGGCAGGTATTGCGTAGGTCACAGCAGGTCGCCTTCGGGGTCGTCGAGCAGGAGCTGGTCGTCAACGTCGGACAGGTACAGCGGCTCGTCGTCGGGGTCGGTGGTGTGGTCGAAGTAGCCGTCGCCGTCGTCGTCCAGGGCGTCGGCCGGGGACGACGAGCACAGCTGGTGCTCGGTGTCGGAGGCGATGACCTGGAATGACACCCTGGAATTGCCGGCTGCCAGCAGGCCGAGTCCCTGGCTGGCCGAGGCGATCAGCGCGGTCTCGCCGTCGGAGAGCCGGAACGCCTTGGCGACCGCGGGCAGGGCCTGCGGGGCTTGGCGCAGCAGCACCTGGGTGGCGGAGTTGGCGACGATCGCTGCCCCGAGGTCCGAGCCCAGGACGTCGGCGGCGTCCTGGGTGATCACCGCGAGGCCGGCCCACAGTTTTCGTGCGGCTTTCGCCATGCGCAGCAGGAACTTCGCCCCGGACGGGTCGCGCATCAGCAGCCACATCTCGTCGACCACCACCAGACGCCGGGCCCGAGGTCCGGAGGTGACTTGCTGCCAGATCGCGTCCAGCACCAATAGGGTGCCGACGGTTTTCAGCTCGTCGGGCAGCTCCCGTAGAGAGAACACGACCAGGTGCCCGGCCGGGGCCGTGGAGGTGGGGCCGTCGAACAGCCCGGAGTAGGAGCCGGTCACGTACGGCTCGAGGTTCGCCGCCAGATCCACCGCGGGCTCGGAGCCGACCTCGACGAGCGCGTCGATCAGGTTCGGCAGGACCGGGGCCGGCCGCGTCCACGTGCGCGGGTCGGCCGCGAGGATGCCGACGGCCGCGTATGCCGCGAGCACCGCCTTGTCCAGGGCGGCGCGCTGCAAGGCCGACAGCTCGCAGCCCAGCAGCACGCTGATGAACGTCTGGATAAACAGCGCCCTCCTCGTGAGGGCGTTGCCCGCGCCGGGGCGCTGCTGCTGGGCGGCGTGGGCGGGCAGGTCGAACGGGTTGAGGCGGACTCCGGTGCTGCCCATGGACAGCACAGAGCCGCCGACCGCGGACGCGAGGCGGGTGTACTCGTTCTCGGGGTCCACCACGAACACCTGCACCCCGGTGTACAGCGAGCGCAGCACGTCCAGCTTCGTGAGGTAGCTCTTGCCGGCGCCCGAGCGCGCGAGCGTAATCGAGTTGTGGTTGTCCTGGGCCCACCGGTCCCACAGCACCAGACCGGAGGAGGCGGCGTTGACGCCGTACAGCACCCCAGAGGCCGGGGCGGTGTCGGCCGGGTCGGGCCCGGCCAGGTCCGGGGAGGTGAACGGGAACGCGGCGGCCAGCGCGCCGGTGTCGAAGGTGCGGGTCGCGCCGATCGCGTCGATCCCCAGCGGCAGGCAGGTGGTCCAGCCCTGCAAAGCGCGGAACGTCGTCGCCGAGGTGGCCACCAGCAGCGAGGAGGCCAAGGCCCGCACCGCGGCGACCTCGCGGGCCAGGGCGTCCTCGGAGTCGGCGTAGACGGTGAGGTACAGCCCGACGGTGAACAGCTTCCCCTCCCCGCGGGCCAGCCGGTACGCGAGGTCGGCGGCGTCTTGGGCGGCGGCTTCGGCCTCCGGGTCGCCCAGGCGTCCCTTCTCGGCATCGGCGCGGCGGGTGGATTCCAGCCGCGCACGCTGCCGGCGCAGCTTGGTGGAGGCGGTGACCGGGTCGATCGGGTCCACGTGCATAGCGACATCCAGGCGACCCGGATAGGTGAGCAGCGGCTCGAGCCATCCGGCGTGGACTTCGGCCGGGTAGCCGGTGACGGCGAACGAGGCGGCGAACGCCTCGCCGACCACCAGATGCCGCGGGGTGATCTGAACGCTGTCCGGGCCGACGACCGGCCGGGCGTCCGGCACGCTGACGGGTTGGGCCTCGCCGCGGCGGCGAGTGGCGAGGGCTTTCACGGGGCTCCATTTCGGGTGTGGCCGGCGATCGCGTCTTGGAGGAGGTCGGCGGCGCCGTCGGGGGTGTAGGCGGCGACGGTGATCTGCGCGCCGGACAGCACCGCGGCGGCCTCGGACAGGCGACGCCCGATCCGCACTCCGGCCTCGGCGCCGTGCTTGCCGACGGCCGGCTCCCGCGCCGCCAGGAGCACCTGGCGGTTCAGCAGCTGCCGGCTGCGCGACAGCTCGGCCAGGAACGCGGCGTGCTCGCGGGCCGCGTCCTCCAACGCCGGGTGCGGCAGGGCCCCTGCGGGGTCCTCGAGGTCCGCAACCAGCGGCCCCAGGTCGATGCGGCGAGTACGGATGAGGATCTGGGTGGGGCCGGTCAACGCGTTCAGGAACCGGCCGAACGCGCCGACCAGGCTGTTCTGCTCCCCAGCCGAGCGCAGCGCGAAGTTCACCGTGGAGCAGGCCGCGATCCCGGCCGCCCCGTGCTCGGCCAGGTCGACGACGCCCATCCCATCGACGCCGCGCGCTGGAAGCCGCAGCGGAGAGGGCGGCGGGCCGGCGGCCTTGCGCCAGGAGGCGGGCAGGATCTTCGGCACAGGCAGCACTCCGTTCGGGGCGGACACCAGCAGGCGCGGGTGGCGGGCGTAGCGGATGGCGGCCAGCAGGAACCGGTCGGCGCCGATGCCGTCGCGTTGTCCGAGGGCGATCCCGGCGGCGATCAGCACCGGCAGCACCAGCGGCGCGGCGAGGGCCAGGACCGGGGTCGCGGGGAGGGACTTGTGGAGGGCTTCGAAGGCCCCCCAGCACACCGCGGCGGCGCCGGCGACGATGGCCAGTTGGCGGAACGACAGGGGGCCGACGACTTGATCGGGCCGGTCGATGTCCCGAGGAATCCGGGAGGTGTAGTAGAAGTCGGCCTCAGACATTCCAGCAGCCCCCCAGCGCCCGGGTGGCCTCGTGCCGGGCGGCGCGGGCGATCTGCTTGGCCGGGCGCGGCGGCACCGGGGCGGCCGTCAGCTGCACCGCGCGAACCTCACTCAGCACCGCCGCGAGCTGGGCCCGGCACGAGCGGCGGGCGCGGCGGTGCCGGCCGTTGCCGGGCTCGAGGAACCGCGGCGTGGCCTTGATCTGGGTCTGGGTGGTCTTCACGAGCGCTGTCCCTTCGCTGTCTCTTATAC
>NZ_JAACYW010000406.1 GCF_015356825.1 Catenulispora rubra
CTCCACAGCCCGCTTCCCCACACCAGCCGACCTCATCGCCTTCCTCGCAGAAGACAACAACCAGCCCACCGAGATCAAACCAGCGTGTTAATAATCTGCGAGCCCTTACGGCTTCGCGCATGGTTGGGTGGCCTCGCTGGGGGACGCAGTTCGGTCGTGCGGCGCATGTCGCGCTGGCGGCCGGCGGTGTTCGCGGACACGACCGCGCACCGATCCGGGTTTCTGCGGCGGTGCGTTGGCGGCAGCCGGTTTTCGCGTGCACGACCGCGCGTGAGTCCGAGTCACTGCGCACGCGTCATGCGGGCGGGTGGCGGCTGCGTTTGGTGGGTGCGTTGAGGCCTCTGGCGGGCCTCCTCGACGAGGGGGCGACCCGCGCGTCGGGTTGTTTGGCGGCGGCCCGCGACTGTTCGGCTTTCTATCACGCTGTTGCCTGCGTCGCGCTGTTGGGTGGCGGTGTTGCTTGTGGTCGCCGGGTTCTGGGTCCCTCGCCGCGTCATCGCCGTAAACGGAACCAGCCCGGTTTGGCGGAATCAAGCCGCACCCCTGCTGCTGTGGTCCGGCTCCGTCCGGCTTGACACCGCCAAACCGGGCAGGTTGGCTGCGCCCGCTGACGCGGCGAGGGACCCAGAACCAACACCCGGCATGGTCCTTCGGACCCCCTCACCGCGTCGCCGGCCACGCGCGGCCCGTCACCAACCGCAGCCGCCAAGGCACCGGTTCGCCTCGGAACCGGCAGTCTGGCCGCACCGGCCTACTGCAACCCAGTTCGCACCGAAGTAATCCGCTGCGTATTGAACCCGAGCCAGTGCATCCGCCCCGCGTAGCGCGCGTGCTCGATCTTGATGCAGCGGTCCACCACCACGCTCAGGCCGGCGTCGGCGGCGATGCGGGTGCCCTCCGCGCTGATCACGCCGAACTGGCACCACAGCGCCGAGGCGCCGATCTCCACCGCCTCGCGTGCGATGTCAGGCACTGCGTCCGGGGCTCGGAAGACGTTCACCACGTCCACCGGTTCCGGGATGTCGCGTAGGCTTGCGAAGCAGCGCTCGCCGAGGATCTCGCTTTCGCGCGGGTTCACCGGGATCACCCGGTAGCCGTGGCGCTTCAGGTAGTAGCCGACGAAGTAGCTTGCGCGCAGTTCGTTGTTCGACAGGCCGACTACCGCGATCGTCCGTGCGGTGTTGAGCACGCGCTGGATGGTGAGCGGGTCCTGATACCGCCCCAAGTCGCTCATGCCGTGTCGCCCTTCGTCGTGTTGCCTAGTCCGACCGCCTCGCCGACCTGGCCGAATGCCTGCTCCAGGTCCCACACCAGGTCCTCGACCGATTCCAGTCCGACCGACAGTCGCACCGTGCCGGGTCCGACGCCGGCGGCGCGTAGCTCGTCGTCGGAGAGTTGGCGGTGGGTGGTGCTGGCCGGGTGGATGATCAAGCTCTTTGCGTCTCCGACGTTGGCCAGGTGCGACCACAGTGTCACGCCGCCGATCAGGCCCTGGCCGCCGGCTCGGCCGCCGGCGCAGTCGAAGGAGAACACCGCCCCGGCGCCGCGCGGCAGGTACTTTTCGACCAGCGGCTGGTACTTGCTCCCCGGCAGGCCTGGATACGTCACGTTCGCTGCCAGGCGATGCTCGTCGAGGAAAGCCGCGACCAGTCCCGCGTTGGTCACGTGCCGCTCCATCCGCAGCGACAGCGTCTCAAGTCCCTGCAGGAAAAGGAAAGCGTTGAAGGGTGACATCGCCGCGCCGAGATCGCGCAGCGTCTCCGCCCGCAGCTTCATCAGATACCCGTACGCCCCGAACGTCTCGTGGAACCGCAGCCCGTGATACGCCGGCGACGGGTCGGCCACCACCGGAAAGCGCCCGTTCGACCAGTCGAACGTGCCGGCCTCGACCACCACGCCGCCGATGCTGGTCCCGTGCCCGCCGATGAACTTGGTCGCCGAGTGCACGACGATGTCGGCGCCCCACTCGATCGGTCGGCACAGGTACGGCGTCGCGAAGGTGTTGTCCACGACCAGCGGCAGCCCGTGCGCGTGCGCGATCCCGGCCAGCGCCTCGATGTCCAGCACGTTCCCCGCCGGGTTCCCGATCGTCTCCCCGAAGAACGCCTTCGTGTTGGGCCGCACCGCAGCCGCCCAGGCGTCCGGGTCGTCGGGATCGGCCCAGCTCAGCTCCACGTTCATCTTCCGGAACAGATGCTTGAACTGGTTCACCGTGCCGCCGTACAGAGCCGACGAGGACACCACGTGGTCGCCCGGCTCCAGCAGCGTGAACAACGCCGCCGCCTGCGCCGCGATCCCGCTCGCGAAGGCGACCGCCCCGCTGCCGCCCTCCAGGTTCGCCACCCGCTCTTCGAACGCTGCGACAGTCGGGTTCATGATCCGCGAGTACGTGTTCCCGTACTCCTGCAGATTGAAGTACGCCGCGGCCGACTCCGGATCCTCGAACACGTAGCTGGCCGTCTGGAAGATCGGCACCGCCCGCGCCCCGGTGTTCGGATCGGGACGCTGCCCGGCGTGCAGTTGGCGCGTCTCGAACCCGAACTCGTGGGGCTGCTCGGTCCGCGGGTGTTCGCCGGTCATGAAGTCCTCGTCGTCATCTCGGCCCCATCCTCCAGAAACCGGCGGACGATGGGGATCTGGCGTGCTTCCTCAAGCAGGAAACTGTCGTGGCCGTAGGGCGCCTCGATGAGGTGATAGTCCACGGGCTTGCCGAGCGAACCCAGCGCCTCGGCGATCTCGGCCGACGCGGCCGGCGGATACAGCCAGTCCGAGCTGAACGCGATCAGCAACGTCCGCGCCTTCACGGCCTCCAACGCGCGCTCCAGCGACCCGCCGCCATGCTGCCGCGCCAGATCGAAGTACGTCAACGCGCGTGACAGATACAGATACGTGTTCGCATCGAACCGCTTCACGAACGACGCGGCCTGATGGCTCAGGTAGCTCTCGACCGCGAACTCCGGCTCGCTCAGCGTATGGCGGATCTGGTCGCCGTCCTGGAGCCGCCGGGCGAACTTCGCCTCCAGCGCTGCCCCCGACAGATAGGTGACGTGCCCGACCATGCGTGCCACCCCCATTCCGGCGTCGGGCGCCTGCCCGGTCCCGTAGTACCTACCGCCCTGCCACGCCGGATCGCCCATGATGGCCTGCCGCGCGATCGCGTTCCACGCCACGCCTTGCGGATGCAGAGCGTGGGTCGAGGCGATCGCCACCACCGCGTCGACCTGGTCGGGGAACAGGATCGCCCACTCCAGAGCCTGCATCCCGCCCAGCGAACCGCCGGCCACGGCCGCCAACCGCGTGATGCCCAGCTGGTCCAGGAACGCACGCTGGGTCCGCACCATGTCCGCGACCGTGATCACCGGGAAGTCCGGGCCGTAGGGCTGCCCGGTCTCAGGGTTCGTCGACGACGGCCCCGTGGTCCCGCGGCATCCACCCAGCAAGTTGGTAGAGATGATCGAGTATCGCTCGGTGTCGAAGGCCTTGCCCGGCCCGATCATCCCGTCCCACCAGCCCAGGCCCGCACCGGCGCCGCCGTCGCGGTCCTCGGCGGCGAACCCGTCGCGGGTGCCTGCCGACGGTGCGCTCGCGGCGACGCCGGCGGCGTGCGCGTCGCCGCTCAGGGCGTGGCAGACCAGGATGACGTTGTCGCGCGCCGCGGACAGCCGGCCGTACGTCTCGTACGCGACCCGCACTCCGCTGAGCGTCCGGCCGCACTCCAGCGTGATCGGCTCGGGCAGGTCCAGGAACCGCGTCTCGACGGTGCCGACGGGGCCAACCGGGCCGGTCGGCACCGCGGCGGATTTGTGCATGGGGGCTATGGTACGCCCCGCCACCAGTGTATTGTCGAGTAACCAGGTAGGGATTCAAGGACACCTCGCGTCATCGGCGGAAGGCGGGCTCGACCATGACCACGGTCACCAACGGAGTCAACGTGCAGGCACTGCTGGACGCGCGGGAGGTCCTCAAGGGCGCCCCCGAGGCCGCCCAGTTCACCTGGCGGGCCACCTCCACCTGGCGCGACGGCGTGCACAGCACCACCACGGTCAAGGACTTCTTCGGCCTCGGCGAGGAGCAGAGCCACAAGACCGAGTCGGTCTTCGAGGCCGACCACCCCGCGGTGTTCGCCGCCGAGGACAACGGCATCACGCCGATCGAGTACCTGCTGGTGGGCTTGGCCAGCTGCCTCACCGCCGGGGTCGCGTCGGTCGCGCAGAACCGTGGGATCCAGCTGCGCTCGGTGTCCTCCACGGTCGAGGGCCGGCACGACATCCGCGGCATCCTCGGCGCCGACAGCGACGTCCGCAACGGCTTCAGCGACATCAAGGTGTCCTTCACCATCGACGCCGACGCCTCCCGCGAGGAGATCGAGGCGCTGGTGGCCCAGTCCCAGAAGCGCTCGGCGGTGTTCGACGCGCTGACCAACCCGACGGACGTCACCGTCGAAGTCGCCTGAGGGGCCCGGCCATCGAGCACACCGACGCGCTGGTGGTCGGCGCCGGGCACGCCGGCCTGGCCGCCGGCCATTTTCTTACGGCCCGGGGCATCGACCACCTCGTCCTGGAACGCGGCGAGGTGGGCAACTCCTGGCGCCGCGAGCGCTGGGACTCGCTGCGCCTGCTGACGCCGAACTGGCTCAGCCGGCTGCCCGGGCACCGGTACCAGGGTCCTGATCCGGACGGGTACATGACGGCCGGCGAGGTGGCCGACTTCATCGACGCCTTCGCCACCGCCTCGCGGGCTCCGGTGCGGACCGGCGTCACGGTCACCTCGGTACGGCGTGAGGGGACTGGATACCGCGTACGGACGGACCAGGGCGAGATACAGGCCCGGACAGTCGTCATCGCCAGCGGTGCCTGCAACGTCCCGACGGTGCCGGCGGTCGGCAGTGGGCTGCCGGACTCCATCAGACAGTTGACTCCCTTCGACTACACCGGTCCGGACGATCTTCCGGACGGTGGCGTGCTCGTCGTGGGTGCGTCGGCGACTGGCGTGCAGCTGGCCGGGGAGATCCGGCGGAGCGGACGGCCGGTGGTGCTGTCGGTGGGGGAGCACGTGCGGCTTCCGCGCGTGTATCGGGGGCGCGACGTCCTGTGGTGGATGGACGCCTCCGGAGTGTGGGACCAGCGGCATGACGAGGTCGACGACCTGGAGCGGGCCCG
Source organism: Catenulispora rubra (assembly GCF_015356825.1). Classification (GTDB taxonomy): domain Bacteria; phylum Actinomycetota; class Actinomycetes; order Streptomycetales; family Catenulisporaceae; genus Catenulispora; species Catenulispora rubra. The sequence continues at coordinate 5,160 of NZ_JAACYW010000406.1, forward strand.
GGGGCTGCCGTCGCCGCAGTTGGCCGGGACGTCCGGGCGCGTTGCCGTGGATCTCAATACTCTGATCGACCAGGGAGTCGAGCCGGTGGGCCGGTTCGCGGCCGTCCGCGACGGCCGTGCGCTGTTTTCCGGCGGGCTGCGCAACGTGTGCTCGCTCGCGGATCTGAAGATGAACCGGCTGCTGGCCACGTTCGACGGTTGGGCGCTGACGGCGACCGATGCTGCAGTCGGGGGCGGTGCCGGGCTCGATATCGACGACAAGCCCGAGGCGTCAGAACCTACTCGGGTGCCCGCGTCCCCGCGACTGCAGCTCGATCTTCGCGGCGGCGAGATCCGAACCGTCGTGTGGGCCACGGGATTCCGGCCCGACTACCGGTGGCTCGACGTGCCGGTGCTCGACGGCAAGGGGCGCTTGCGGCACGACGGAGGGGTCGTGCAGGACAGCCCCGGGCTCTACGCGCTGGGGCTGCCGGTGCTGCGGCGGCGCAAATCAACGTTCATCCATGGTGCCGAGGACGACGCTCGCGAGGTGGTCGACCACCTCGCGGGCTATCTGGCTGCTCGGAACTGACTTAGGGATTCGCCAGGGCGCGTTGACTGCGCCGACCGGCCGCGTGGTGATCCCCGGAGGGTTCACGGCCCTCGCCCCCGCGCCCACGCCCAACGGCGGGTGAATCAGCAGCCTGCGAAGCGGGCGCGCGGGATCGCGACATTTGATGAACTGATGGCGTTGCGGGGCCCCTGGCCGCTCTCCCGCCACGAATTCCAGCCAACCGGGCCGTCGGCGGCTGAGGTCCTGCTGCGCTTCCAGATCGGGCCCTGATAAAGTCACGGCAGCCAGGCGACGGCGAGGGCGGTGGCGGTGGTATCAGAACCCGATCAAGGACCGCAGAACGGCCTTCGCGGGGGTCGTGCTCGGCTGGCCGACGTGGCGCAGCGCGCGGGGGTGTCGAAGGCGGCTGCCTCCAAGGTTCTCAATGGCGTCGTGGATTTCTCGGCGCGTCCCGAGACCCGGTTGCGCATCATGGAGGCCGCCGAGGCGCTGGGGTATCGTCCGCATGTGGCGGCCCGCGCGCTGGCGACGTCCAACGGTCGCACCGTGGCCCTGCTGGTGCCGAAGCTGACCAACCTGACCTCCGTGACCATCGCGCGCAGCGCCTTCGAGCGGGCGGCGGAGCGTGGGTACGTGTCGGTGATGTCAGAGGACTTCGATGAGCACTCGGGCATGACGGCGTTCCGCGATCTGGTGCACGCCGGCCGCGTCGACGGCCTGATCGTCGCCTCTTCCCGCCCGCACCACAAGCTGATCGCCGCCCTGGCCGAATCCAGCATCCCGCACGTGTTCCTCGACCGCGCGGTCCCCGGCACCGGCCGCAATGTGGTGATGGACGTCGCCAGATCCGCCCGTCTGGCCCTGCGCCACCTCGCCGAGCTCGGCCACCGCACCGTCGCACACATCGCCGGCCCGCCCGGCATCACTTCCAGCGACGACCGCGCCCGGGCTTTCACCGAATCAGCCCTCGCACACGGTCTGACCGTCTGCCACGTCGAGCACGTCGAACTCACCGAAGCCGGCGGCGCCGCGGCGGCCACCGCGATCGTCGAGGCGGGGCGGGCGACTGCCGTCTACGCGAGCTCCCTGGCCCAGGCGATCGGCGCCATCCACGCTGCGCACGAGGCGGGCCTCGTCGTCCCCGACGATCTGTCGCTGATCGGCAACGACGACTTTCCGATCGCGGCCTACCTCACGCCTCCGCTGACGACGATCGCCATGCCGCTGTGGGAACTCGGGCGGTACGGGGCCGATGCGATCATCGATCAGCTGGAGGGGGCGGCGCCGGTTGATGTGGTGATTCCTACTGAGCCGAGGCTTATGGTGCGGGGTTCTACGGGGTGGCCTGGGAGTCGTTAGCGTCATCGGTGAGCGGCCCCGAGCAGCACCGGCAACTCGACCACGAGATTGCCGACAAACGTATGCGAGTACTCCAGCTCGTCCTCCCCGACGGCCAGGTCCAGATCGGGGAACCGCGCATACAACCGCTCCAGCGCCACCTCGGCCTCCAGCCTGGCCAGCGGCGCGCCCGGGCAGTAGTGCGGGCCGTAGCCGAACGCCAGGAGCTCGACGCGCTCGTCGCGGGTGACGTCGAAGCGGTCGGCGTCGGGGCCGTAGGCCGCCGGATCCCGGCTGGCTGCGGAGTATCCGGCCAGGACTGCGGTGCCGGCGTCGATGCGGAGTCCTGCGACGTCCAGGTCCTTCGTCGGGTAGCGGAGCGGGAAGTAGCTGACCGGGCCGTCCCAGCGCAGGGTCTCTTCGACGACTGCGGCCCAGGTGGCCTTGCCGTGTCGGACCAGGTCGAGTGCCTCGGGGTGCGCGGACAGTGCGCGGACGGCGTTCATCAGCAGGGCCATGGTCGTCTCGTGGCCGGCGATGAAGAGGTTTCGTAGGGAGCCGGTGACCTCCTCCGGGCTCAGGAGGGCGGGGTCGGCGGCGCGGGCGACCAGGTCGCTGATCAGGTCCTGCTGCGGCTGCTCGGTGCGGTCGGACACGATGCTGCTCAGTACTGCCACCATTTCCTGGCTGGCGGCGATCACCTTGGACGGTTCGACGTCTGTGTTCACCAGTACCGAGCTGATCTCGTGCAGGCGTGCGCGGGCTGCTTCGGGGACGCCCAGCAGTTCGCAGATCACCTCCAGGGGGAGTGGCAACGCGAACTGCGTCCGCAGATCCACCACGCCGTCCGGGGAGGTCGAGGCGGCCTGTTCCATCTGGTCCAGCAGCCGGTCGACGAGCTGCTCGATCGCCGGTCGCAGGGCTTTGATGCGGCCGCGCGTGAAGGTGTTGCCGATCGCGGAGCGCAGGCGGCGGTGCTCGGCGCCGTCGGCGGTCAGCATGCTGCGATTGAGGGTGAAGCCCGACAGCGGCCAGCCGTCCGGGACGCGGCCTTGCTGGTACTCGGCGAAGTTGGCCGGATCCTTCGAGACGTCGGGGGAGGCCAGGAACTCCTTCAGCGCGGCATGCCCGAGGACCAGCGCGCCGGGGACGTCGCCGGGCATCAGGACGTGGGTGGCGGCGCCGGTGGTTAGCCAGCGGGCGTTGTTCGCGTGGGGGCTGCCGCCTAGGGGGTCTAGGCGGTGTCTGGGGC
>NZ_JAACYW010000407.1 GCF_015356825.1 Catenulispora rubra
GGCCAGTTCGGCGTCGAAGCGTGCTCCACTCCCGCCGGCCCGCTGGCGAACGCGAGCAGCACGTTGTCCGTCGCGCGCGTCACCACCGCGCGCACGGCGGGCGGGGTCGGGCCCAGGTGCAGGCAGTCGCCGCTCATCACGCAGGGCCAGTACGTCGTCCCCGCGTCGAAGACGCCGGCCTGCGAGGCCGCCACGTAGTACGTCGTCGTCGCCATGCCGGCCTGGCCGCTCAGGAACCGGATCGGCATCGCCGCCAGCACGTCCACGTCCGGCGGGGTCGTCGGCTCGTTCACGTCCACCTGGTCGTACTCGCCGCCGACCGTGTTGCGCAGCACCTGCCCCGCGGTGACGCCGGTGCCGGCGAAGATCCACGAGGCGGGGTGCAGCACCCGCAGCGAGCCGCTGGCCCCCAGGTAGCCGTAGCCCTCGCCGATCAGTGCGGCTTCCGGGCGGTTCAGGGGCGGCGCGGACCAGTTCACCGTGGCCAGCGAGGGGTCGCGTGCGGCCTGCGGGTCGCCGGTCAGCGAGCGGCGGATCACCACGCGGCGGTCCGGGCCCAGGGGCGAGCCGGTCAGTCGGGCGGCTGTATAGACAGCGTTGGCGCCGAAGAATGCGATGTTCACACCGGTCTGGCGCGCGGCGACCGCGCCTTCGTACATCCGCTTCGTCCAGTACTCCGAGTGCCCGCCGGTGACCACCCCCTTGTGCAGCCGCAGCTGCGCCGGGACGGAGTCGGCGTCGACGTCCGTGAAGTAGTCCGCGTCGATCCCGAGCTTCTCGATCTCCCGCACCAGCGGTAGCTCGTACTGGTACGGCGAGTAGTACCCGCCGTCCTCGTACGGCCGGTCGAAGCTCACCTCGGTGCTGGCCACGGCCTTCCGCGGCGAGTTCGCGTACGCCGAGTGCCCGCCGAACGTGTTGTACGCCTGGTACGTCAGTACACTGGCCTGGAACCCCAGCGGCGCACGGTCCCCGTCGGCCCGCACCACCAACGGGATCGACGACGCGCTCTGCCCCGGCGCCCGCACCACCAGCAGGTAGTACCCCGGCGTCCACCGCACGGTGATCCGGAACGTCAGCGTCGGCCGCCACGGAGCCACGGTCAGCAGGCTCGCCCCGGTCACCGCGGCCCGCGGCTGCGGTTCCAACGCGACGTCCCTGACCTGCCAGATCAGCCGCCCCTCGGTGCCCCCGTAGTACCCCATGCGGTACGCCGACAGCGAAGCCCCCGAAACCGGCGCCAGCGAACTCAGGTATGCGGTCACCGTGTCCCCGCATTTCGCGCTGTCCCGGTCCAGGTAGCCGTTCACGCTCCCGGCACGTGTGCGCTTCGCGTCCTGCCAAGCCGTCGTCCCGGGACGCGCGTTCTCCGCACGTAGCCAGCCCTGAGCCAGTCCCGTCGGGCACCCCGCCGCGGTAGCCGTAGCGGTTCCGGCCGAGGACACACCGATTTCGTCTCCAAAGGTAGAGCCAGAGCCGAAGTCAGAACCGAACCCGGCACTGGCCCCGAAAATCCCCGCCACCCTCTGCTGTATCGGCAGGTCCGCCGTACACGCCACAGCGACCGCGGCAGCCAGCCCCAATCGCAACAACCACGCGGGAAGCGGTACGCCCCGCCACAAGTCCAGCCCGGCAGTGGGCTCCGCAACCGGAGAAGCGGCAGCCGTCGCCTCACTGCCCGCAGGCTCCACATAAACCGGCAGCCAATCACCCGCCGACCGCACGTCTACTCCCGTTTCTCCGCGCCCGCCGAGCGCCGGGCTGGTGCCATCTTGGACCAGCCGCCGGCCATCAGCCCGGCAGGCACGCGAAACGGTTTCCGCGTCGACTCCCGCCCCTCCGTCCCCTCTCCGTCACCCCTCCGTCGTCTTGGGCGGGCCGATACCGACGTCGCTCTGCGAAACCGCCGTGGAGATCAACGCCTGCGGGCTCGGAGCCGGCCGGTGCACGGATGGGTACTTCTTCCCGGCAGGACCCTCTACGAACGTCCGCAACACGTTGCCCGTCATCGCCGCCAGCAGCTTCGACGTCCCCGCATCGACCGGCCGGTCCCCGCACATCCGCGCCATCTGGCAGTCCCAGTACGTCATCCCCGCGGCGAAGATCCCCGCCCCCGACGGATCGGTGTAGTACGACATCGTCGCCATCGTGGACTGTCCGCTGAACACGATCGGCGCGGCGGCGATCACGTCGATGTCCGGAGGGGTCGCGTAGTTGTTCTTCACCGTGTCGTACTCGCCGCCCAGAGAGTTCTTCAGGACCTGGTCCTTGGTGGCCCCGGTACCGGCGAAGATCCACGAGTCCGGCTGGAGCACCCGGAACGCGCCGCCGTCCGCGCCGAGCTCGCCATAAGCTGGCCCGACGATCTGGGCCTCGGGCATCTGCAGCTGCGGAGAATCCCAGTACACCGTCGCCTGCGAAGGGTCGGACTTCGCCAATGGGTCCTCGTTCGCATAGCGGTAGACGACCATGCGCCGGTCCTGTCCCGAGGGAGAGGGCTCCAGGCGTGCGTGCCAATAGGTCTCGTTCGCGCCGAAGAAACCGATGTTGGTTCCCTTGCTGCGCGCGTAAAGGGCCGCGTCATACATCCGCCGCGTCCAGTACTCGGAGTGGCCGCCAATAAGGAGCGCCTTATGCGCGGCGACCTGACTGGGACGCTGGTCCAGGTCGATATCCGTCGTGTAGTCGACGTCCAGCCCCAGCTTCTCCGCTTCCTCCGCCAAGGGGATGTCGTACAAGAAGGGCGCCTGGTACCCGCTCCCGTTATAGGGGCGGTCGAAGGACGCCACCCTAGAGCGGTCCGTGCGCTTGGAGGACAGGTCCTTAGGGCCGTAGTAGAGGCTGTACCGTCCGTAGTTGTTATACGCCTGGTACGTCAATACAGACGCCTGGAGCAATAGCGGCGAGCTCCCGCTTCCCGCCGTTCCATTACCGGCACTGTCGTCCCGGATGATCAGAGGAATCGCATCACCGGTGTCATGTGGCTTGGCGCGCACGATCAGCAGGTAGTAGCCCGGCGTCCAGGCCGACGTGATCGGGATGTGCGTGGCGACCGGCCAGGAGGCCTCCACCGTGTAGGTCGGCGCTCCGGAGTTCTTCACCGGACTCGCGCTCACCGGCACGTGCGACGCGCTCCACACCACGCGCCCGCCGGCACCGCCGTACCAGCCCATCCGGTACGCGGTCACGGACGCGGAGGACACATATCCGGACAGGTGCAGGTCCAGAGTGTCCCCACAGGCCGCACTCACCTGGTTCACGTACCCGGCGACCTCAGAGGTGTCCGAGTCGAAGCTGGCACGCCACGAGGAGTCACCGGACTTGGCGTTCTCGATCTTGGACCAGCCGGCCGGCCGGACCACCGTCGCGCACGGCGCGGACGACGGCTTGGTGCGGTCCGCGGGGAGCTTGCCGACGGGGCTCGACGGTTCCGGGGTCTGCGAGGTCACCTTCACCGGGGGACCGGCGCTGACCGCGGCCGGGGCCGAGTTGCCGGTGCAGCCGTAGCCGAGGGCGAACACCGCGGCGGCGAAGGTGGCGGAACCGGTGACGGCCTTCCAGCGCGCCGCCCCTATAGCGTTTCCCGTCGCGGCATCCCGCTTGTTCATTCGCCTCCGTCCCAGACAGTGACCTAAAGAGTGCAGCGCCACGTTAGCCTTCTGCAGACGGCGATCGCGAACGTCCCCAGCCGAACGGAGCCCCATGGAGAAGGACAAGCCGGCCACGCTAAGCGTCGGCCTCACCGGTGGCATCGGCTCGGGCAAGAGTGAAGTGCTCAACAGGCTCAAGGCCCGGGGCGCCACCGTGGTCGACGCCGACCTGGCCGCGCGCCGGGTCGTGGAACCCGGCACCGACGGCTATGACGCGGTTGTCAAGGAGTTCGGTTCCGAGGTGGTGGGGCCCGACGGGGCGCTGGACCGTCCCAAGCTGGGCACCATCGTGTTCGCCGACCCCGAGCGGCTGGCCGCGCTCAACGCGATCGTGCACCCGCGGGTCGCCGCGTTGATGGCCGAATGGGCCGATGCCGTCCCGGAAGGCGGCATTGTCGTCTACGATATTCCGCTATTGGTCGAGGGTGGGGCGGACCGCGGGTATGCGGCCGTGATCGTGGTCGACGCCGATGAGGAAGTCCGGTATGCACGACTGCTCGCCAACCGCGGTATGTCCCGTGCGGACGCCGCCGCGCGGATGGCTGCGCAGGCATCGCGGGAGGACCGACTGGCGGCGGCGGATTACGTCATCGCAAACAACGGGTCGCTCGAAGACCTCGATCAGGAAACGGATCGAGTCTGGTCCGAGCTGCTTACACTCCGCGATTCAACCATCCGATAGGTTTGCCCGGTGACATCCCTTCCCACGCAGTCTGCTGAGCCGCAGGTGTCCGAGCCCCAGCCCGCGACGGGTTCCCCCAACACCGTCGATGCCCCGGCTGACCTGCGCAAGCGTCCCCCCATGCCGGTCGCTCTGCTGCTCGCCGCGCGGCCGCGGCAGTGGGTCAAGAACGTTCTGGTCCTGGCCGCTCCGCTGTCGGCGGCCAAGCTCGGCCACGCCGATGTGCTGCGTACCTCCGCGATCGCCTTCGTCGCGTTCTGCTTCGCCGCGTCCTGCATCTACTTCATCAACGACGTCATGGACGTCGAGTCCGACCGGCGCCACCCCAAGAAGCGCTTCCGCCCGATCGCGGCCGGCTGGGTCCCGATCCCGCTGGCCCTGGTCTCCGGCACGATCTGCGGAATCGTCGGCCTGGGGGTCGCGGCCATAGCGAACTGGACCACGGTCCTGGTGGTCGCCGTCTACATGGCGCTGCACATCGTGTACTCGATGTGGTTCAAGCACGTGCCGGTCCTGGACCTGGCGATGGTGGCCTCCGGCTTCCTGCTGCGCGCCATCGTCGGCGGCGTGGCGGCGAACCTGGAGCTCTCGCAGTGGTTCCTGCTGACCACCGGCTTCGGCTCGCTGTTCATGGTGGCCGGCAAGCGCTACTCGGAGATGGTGCTGATGGGGGAGGACGCCGCCGCCTCCCGCAAGTCGCTCTCGGAGTACTCCCAGACCTACTTGCGGTTCGTGTGGCAGGCCGCGGCCACCGTCACCATGATCACGTACTCGCTGTGGGCCTTCCAGCTGGCCACCACCGCCAACGGCATCGTGGCCCACAAATCCGCCAAGCCGTGGCTGGAGATCTCGGTCATCCCCTGGGTCTTCATCTTCCTGCGCTACTCGATGTTCATCGACTCCGGCCGCGCCGGGGAGCCCGAGGACGTCGTCCTGAAGGACCGCGTCATCATGGGTATCGGGGCCGTGTGGCTCGCGGTGTTCGCCACCGGCGTGATCCTGGTCGGCGCGCGCGGCTGAGCCGTCCCGCCGCCCGGGGGCGGCAGTATTGAAGTCGAAATGAATATAGGGACGTGAGAGACGTGGCTGTGCCACAGCAGAGTTCAACCGGCGGCGAGGTGCACTCCGAGCGCCTCTACGGCTGGGGCATGACCAGCCCCTCGGTCGCCGACGTCGCCGACCCCACGGCGCTCGACCAGCTCGCCGAGCTGGTCGCCGGCGCCGGCCCGCGCGGCATCATCGCCCGGGGCCTGGGCCGCTCCTACGGTGACCCGGCGCAGAACGGCGGCGGCCGGGTCGTGCGCACCACTTCGCTCAACAAGATCCTCAACATCGACATCGAGAACGGGATCGTCACCGCGCAGTCCGGCGTCAGCCTGCACCAGCTGATGAACACGATGCTGCCGCTGGGCTGGTTCGTGCCGGTCACCCCGGGCACCCGCTACGTCACCGTCGGCGGCGCGATCGGCGCGGACATCCACGGCAAGAACCACCACAGCGCCGGCACCTTCGCCCAGCACGTGCTGTCGATGGACCTGCTCGGCGCGGACGGTCACATCCGCACGCTGACCCCGGCCACCGAGCCGGAGCTGTTCTGGGCCACGGCCGGCGGCATGGGCCTGACCGGGATCGTCACCCAGGCCACCATCGCGTTCAAGAAGGTCGAGACGGCCCGCATCAAGGCCGACATCTGGCGCGCCCCGGACCTGGACGGGGTCCTGGCCGAGCTCGCCGCCACCGACGAGAAGTACCCCTACACGGTGGCCTGGATCGACTGCCTGTCCACCGGGCGCAACCTCGGCCGCTCGGTGCTCACCTGTGGCGACTTCGCGAAGCTGGACGAGCTCCCGGCGAAGGTCCGCAAGGACCCGCGCAGGTTCGCTCCGTTGTCCCTGGGCAAGGTTCCTCCGGTTCCGGTCAGCGGTCTGCTGAACAAGATGACCGGACGCGCGTTCAATGAGATGTGGTTCCGTAAGGCGCCGGTCCGTAAGGAGGGCGTGATCCAGGGCGTGGGTGCGTTCTTCCACCCTCTGGACGGGATCATGGAGTGGAACCGCGTCTATGGCCCTGCGGGCTTCCTGCAGTGGCAGTTCGTGATTCCGTTCGGTGCTGAGGACACGCTGCGTCAGATCGTCGAGCAGATCTCTGCGCACGGCGCTCCGGCGGCTCTGACCGTCCTCAAGCGGTTCGGTGAGGGCAGCCCCGGCTACCTGTCGTTCCCCTCTAAGGGCTGGACTCTGGCGCTGGACTTCCCGACCAACACCGCGGGCCTGGCGCAGCTGCTGGACGACATGGACGAGAAGGTGCTGGAGGCCGGCGGCCGCCTGTACTTGGCGAAGGACTCGCGGATGCGGCCTGAGCTGATGGCGGACATGTACCCGCGCCTTGAGGCGTTCCGCAAGCTTCGCGCGGAGATCGACCCGCACCAGGTGTTCATGTCGGACCAGGCGCGCCGCCTGCACCTGTAGAGGCCCGCTATACGGAGCTCTGCGCAGAGGCTTCTCTAGAGTTCGCAGTAGCTCCTCTAAGGGCCCCCGCAGCTGGCCCCGCAGCCACAACGGATTGGAACAACGGATATGAAGGACTCCCTGGGCGCGGCCCAGTCGCTGCTGGTGTTGGGCGGCTCCTCGGACATCGCCATGGCCACGGCCCGCAAGATGGCCGCCGCGCGCACCAAGAAGATCTACCTGGCCGGCCGCCCCTCCCAGCGGCTGGAGGACAACGCCGCCGAACTGCGCCGCCTCGGCGCCGCGGTCGACGTCGTCGCCTTCGACGCCGCCGCCACCGACGACCACGACAAGGTGCTCTCGCAGGTCTTCGCCACCGGCGACGTCGACGTGGTGCTGATGGCCTTCGGCGTCCTCGGCGACCAGGCCGAAGACGAGAAGGACCCGGCGCGCGCCGCAGCGGTCGCGCACGTGAACTACACCGGCGCCGTCTCCAGCGGCATCGTGGTCGCCCAGGCGCTGAAGAAGCAGGGGCACGGCGCGCTCGTGGTGCTGTCTTCGGTCGCGGGGGAGCGGGCGCGCAGGTCGAACTTCATCTACGGCTCGTCCAAGGCCGGCCTCGACACCTTCGCGCAGGGCCTCGGCGACAGCCTGGTCGGCACCGGCGTGCACGTGATGGTGGTGCGCCCCGGATTCGTGGACACCAAGATGACACACGGCCTGGAGAAGGCGCCGCTGTCCACGACCCCGGACGCGGTCGCCGACGCGATCATCGCCGGCCTGCGCCGTGGCTCGCACACGGTCTGGGCGCCGGGCGCGTTCCGCTACGTGATGTCGGGCCTGCGGCACGTGCCGCGCCCCCTGTTCCGCAAGCTGCCGCTGTAGCTGCTCGCCTGCTTTTTTGTGAACGGCGCGCGTCGGGATCTCCTTCCCGGCACGCGCCGCTTTTACTTCTGGAGCAGCCAGTCGACGGCGGCGGGAAAATCAGCAGCCGTATGCCAGGTCCCAGCGACATCGGCAGCCCGCTGATACTCCCCGGTTTTCACCCGAATGGCCCTGATATCAACCCCCACAGCCCCCGTAACATCCTTCTCAGGACGATCGCCGATAACAACGCACCGCCCGGGCCCAACACCGAGCCCCTCCAAGGCGGCGAGAAACGGCGCGGCATGGGGCTTGCGCACCGCGCGTCCCCCCAGCGCATCAGAGACGACGACGCACTCGAAGAACGCAGACAACCCCAACGCCCGCACCTTCCAAGCCTGCACATCGACATCCCCATCAGTAACCACCGCGAGCCGCACCCCCGCCATCCGGAGCCGGGCCAGCGCCTCGCGCACCCCCGGATATGGCTCCAGCCGCCCCGGGCGATGAGCGCGGAAGACCGCTACTAGGCGGGCGATGAGGTCGGGGGCAGGGCCGAGGCCGGAGCCGGAGTCGGAGTGGGAGTGGGAGTGGGAGTGGGAGTGGGAGCCGGAGCCGGAGCCGGAGCCGGAGCCGGCTGCTGCTGGGGCG
>NZ_JAACYW010000408.1 GCF_015356825.1 Catenulispora rubra
CCACCTGACAACCCGCCCGACAACCTGCCCGACCCCTCCCTCAGAAAGGCAAGACGATGATGTCTCCACGCACAGTCGCCCGCACCCGCGGACGGACGATCGCCGCCGCCGCACTCGTCGTCGGCGTCGCGGCGGCGCTGTCGGGATGCGCGAGCACCACGACGAAGACCGCCGGCGCCCCGTCCGAGTTCAAGCAGGCGGCGCAGGACAACGCCGCCGCGATCACGGTCTGGGCCGACTCCACGCGCCTGCCGGACGTGCAGAAGTACCAGCAGGAACACCCGGCCGTGAAGATGAACATCGTCACCTACGACGGCAGCGCCGACGGCTCGACCTACCTGCAGACCAAGGTGCAGCTGTTCGACCGCACCGGCAGCGGCTGGCCCGACGTCGTCTTCGCCTCGCCGACCGACGTCACGTGGGCCAGCGTGCCGACGAACCCGAGCGCGAAGGCCTTCGCCGCGCCGGTCGACCAGCTGGTGCCCGCCTCGACGTTGCAGGGCTTCGCCGCCGGCTCGCTCTCGCCCTGCCAGGCCGGCGGCCACACCTACTGTCTGCGCAACGACATCGCCCAGGTCGTGACCTGGTACAACAAGAAGCTGATGGACCAGTGGGGCTACCAGGTCCCGACCACGTGGGAGCAGTACCAGGCGCTCGGCGAGAAGGTCGCCGCGGAGCACCCCGGCTACGTGGTCGGCGCGGTCGGCGACACCAACTCCCAGGAGTCCTACTTCTGGTCCAGCCAGTGCCCGGCGCAGCAGCTGGTCGGCGACAACACCCTGAAGGTGGACCTGACCGCGCCGGAGTGCACGCGGATGGCGAACCTGCTCGATCCGCTGATCGCCGACAAGGCGGTGAGCACGCAGGGCTTCTTCACCAAGGGCTTCGACGGCGGCAAGGTCCTGATGGCGGTCGGCCCCTCCTGGTACGGCCAGTACCTGTTCAACTCCGCGTTCAAGGTCCCGGCCGGCCAGATCGCCGCGTCGGCGCCGCTGAAGTGGGACGGCCAGAGCACGACGGCCACCGGCAACGTCGGCGGCGGCATCTGGATGATCTCCTCGCACAGCGCCAACATCAAGGCCGCCACCGACCTCACCACCTGGCTCACCACCTCGACGGAGAACCTGCAGGGCGCGCCGACCTACCCGGCCTATGTCGCCGGGGCCAAGGCGTGGCTGGCGAACCCGGCGAACAAGGGCTACTTCGCCACCGACGTCTCCGACGTCTTCCTCGCCGCCGCGAACGAGGTGTGGACCGGCTGGTCGAACACCAAGTTCAGCGACGCCACGCCGTGGTCGAACGCGGTGCTGTCGGCGCTGACCGCCGGCAAGTCGCTCAGCTCGTCCCTGCCCGCCTGGCAGACCGCGATCGTCAACGAGGCGAAGTCGGTCGGGTACACGGTCGTCACGCGATGACGGCGCTTCAGCCACCGCCGCTCGCCGGGTCCTCGGACGACGCCTCCCGCGGGCTGGCACGGTTCCGGGCGCGGCGGTCGGGGCAGGTCGGTGAGACGGAGCGGGCCGGTCGGGCTGGTCGCACCGGTCGCACCGGTCGGGTTGGCCGCACCGGTCGGGTCGGCGGCGCCAGCCGGGTCGGCCGCGCCAGGCCGGCCGACCAGGGCGCTCGGACCGGCCGCGTCGGCTACCTGTTCGTCGCCGGCTACACCGTCCTGCTGCTCGCGTTCGGCGTCTTCCCGACCGGCTACTCGGTCTACCTCGCCTTCACCAACGCCGACGGCCAGTTCACCGGACTCGGCCAGTTCTCCAAGGTCTTCCAGGACTTCCGCTTCGGCCCGGCGTTCGCCGACATCGGCGTCTACCTGGTGATGTGGCTGCTGCTCGTGGTCGTGCTCACGGTGGTGGTCGCGGTGATCCTGCGCAGCCGGGTCGGCAGCGGCGTCTCGGCGGTGCTGCGGTTCCTGTTCTACATCCCCGGGGCGCTCGCGGGCGTGGCGAGCGTGCTGGTCTGGCTGTTCATGCTCGACCCGGCGGTCAGCCCGGCCGCGCGCCTGCTGCGCGCGCTCGGTATGCAGAACTTCGACCAGGTCCTGGCTCCGGGGAACCTGCCGGTCATCCTCGTCCTGATCGCGTTCTGGACCGGGGCCGGCGGCTGGATCGTGGTGATGTACGGCGCGCTGAACAACATCCCGGACGAGGTCCTGGAGGCGGCGCGCATCGACGGCGCCGGGCCCTGGCAGATCGCCTGGCGCATCCAGATCCCGATGATCCGCAAGTGGATCGTCTACATGGCGATCCTGGCCTTCGCTGCCGGCACTCAGCTGTTCGTGGAACCGCAGCTGTTGCAGACGGCGAGCCTGAACCGGGTCAGCCCGACGTGGTCGCCCAACGAGCTCGCCTATGTCTTCGCGTTCCAGAACGGGGACTTCAACGGCGCCGCCGCGATCTCGCTGGTGCTGCTGGCGATCGGCTTGGTGTGTGCCGGTCTGCTGGTCACCCGGTCCGGCCTGTTCAAGGTGGATGAAGACTGATGACGATCCTCTCGGCCGGCTCCCGGTCCGGCGGCGGCTCCGACGGTACGTCCGGCGGCACGTCCGGCGGCAAAACCAACCGCACGCCCGACGCCCGGACTGGCGCCGCCCGCCGCAGCTCGCGCCTGGTCTCGACGCTCGTCGTCGCCGCGATCATCGTGGCGCTGCTGGTGTTCTTCGTGGTCCCGGTGCTCTGGCTGCTGCTGGCACCGACCAAGACCGACGCCCAGCTGAACAGCGGCTTCCCGCTCTCCTTCGGGTCCTTCGGTCAGCTCGCGGCGGCCTGGCGGCACCTGACCTCGTTCCAGAACGGCGCCATCTGGCTGTGGCTGCGCAACTCCGCGGTCTACTCCGGCGGCGCGTTGATCCTCACGCTGGCCACGAGCATCCCGGCCGGCTACGCGCTGGCGCTGATGAACTTCCGCGGCCGCAAGCTGCTGCTGACGGTCACGCTGATCGTCATGATCATGCCGAGCGCGGCCCTGGTGCTGCCGATCTTCCTGGAGCTGAACCTGTTCCACCTGATCGGCACCGCCTGGTCGATCATCCTGCCGTTCTCGTTCTTCCCGTTCGGCGTGTACCTCGTCTACATCTACTTCGCCACCAGCCTGCCGCGCGACATGCTCGCCGCCGCCCGCATCGACGGAGCGAACGAGTGGCAGATCTTCCGCCGGGTGGCGCTGCCGCTGGCCCGGCCGGTGATCGGGCTCGTCGCCTTCTTCAGCTTCGTCGGGAACTGGAACAACTTCTTCCTGCCCTACCTGGTCCTGCCGAGCAGTCAGCAGTTCCCGGTGCAGGTGGGGCTGAACCAACTGCTGTCCTCCACCCCGTCCTTCAACCCGGTCGCCGGCAAAGGCCTGGACATCACCAGTCCGGAACTGGCGCTGGCGATCATCATCGCGATCCTGCCTGTCCTCGTGCTCTTCCTCTTCTCCCAGCGGGCGCTCGTCTCGGGCATGCTCGCCGGCTCGACCAAGGAGTGAAACCATGCGCACACTGAGATCAGCAAGAACCGCACGATCCGCGAGGCCCCCGCGATCGGCAAGGCCCGCGCGCGCGATAGCCGTGGCCGTCGCTCTGGCCGCCGGGTTCGTCGCCGGCCCGGCGGCGTCGGCCGAGGCCGCCCACCATCACCCGGCCGCGGGACTCACGTTCACCGTCGCGCCGAACGGTTCCGGCAACGACTGCTCCGCCGCCGATCCGTGCTCGTTGCAGAAGGGGCAGCAGCAGGCGCGGCAGGCCGTCCGTGCTTCGCAGACCAGCGTCGCCGTCGTCCTTCAAGGCGGTACCTACCGCCTCGACCAGACGCTCGCCTTCGACGCCGCGCAGGGCGACTCCGCCTCCGGCGGCAACACCGTCACCTACCAGGCCGCCCCCGGCGCACACCCGGTGCTCAGCGGCGGCGAGCAGGTGACCGGCTGGACGCAGGCGTCCGGCGGCAGCGGCCTGTGGCAGGCGAACGTCCCGGCCGGCACCGACACCCGGCAGCTGTACGTCGACGGCGTCCGGGCCAACCGGGCCCAGGGCTCCGTGCCGGTCGGCCTGACCCAGACCGCCACCGGCTACACCGCCTCCGGCACCACGCTGGACGGCTGGGGCAACATCACAGACGTCGAATTCGGCTACAACGCCAGCTGGACCCAACTGCGCTGCGGTATCGCGTCCGTCTCCGGCACCACCGTGACGATGCAAGAACCCTGCTTCCAGAACATCACCCTGAAGCCGTACGGCGTCAACGCGAGCACGCCGAGCTTCGTCGACAACGCCAAGGAACTGCTCACCCAGCCCGGCCAGTTCTACCTCGACCGGTCCGCGCACACCATGTACTACCTGCCGCGTCCGGGCCAGAACCTGACCACCGCGGACGTCGAGATCCCGCGCCTCCAGACCCTGGTCTCCGGCACCGGCACCGAGGCGAACCCGCTGACCGGCCTGGCGCTGAAGGGCCTCTCCTTCGAGTACGGCGGCTGGACCGAGCCGAACGGCCCCGACGGCTTCGCCGAGGTGCAGGCCAACATGCGCCTGACCGGGAACAACGCGTACAGCACCGAGGGCACGTGCACGCGCTTCTCCACCACCGACCCCGGTACCTGCCCCTACGGCGCCTGGACCATGACGCCGGGCAACGTCGTGTTCGACCACACCTCGGGGCTGTCGATCACCGGCGGCACCTTCGAGCACCTCGGCGCCGCCGGACTTCAGCTGGGCCAGAACGTCGAGGGCTCGACGATCCAGGACAACCAGTTCACCGACATCTCCGGCAACGGCCTGGAGATCGGCAACGGCTCCGACGCCGCCCCGGCGGACCTGAACCTGATGCCCGCGAACAACACGGTCGCGGACAACTGGGTCCACAACATCGCGGTCGAGTACACCGGCGGCGTCGGCATCTTCCAGGGCTACACGCGCGACGACGTCATCGAGCACAACCAGATCAACAACGTGCCCTACAGCGGCATCAGCTCGAACTGGGGCTGGGGCCACGCCGCGACCGAGGCCACCGGCAACAAGATCCTGAACAACCTGGTCTACGACTTCCTGCAGCAGCGCATCGACGGCGGCGGCATCTACGTGCTCGGCATCGAGGGCGACTCGCTCGCCGACGGGCTGACCATCAGCGGCAACGTGGTGCGCTACGGCGCCGGGGCGGTCGGGCACGCGATCTACACCGACGGCGGCAGCCAGTACATCACGATGACCGGCAACGCCATCTACGGCAACGACATCCCGTCCATGGGCGGCAGCTACGAGGGGAACGGGACGCCGTACGGCGACTTCGTCTTCACCGGCAACTACGCCGAGAACACCACGCCGGACTGGCCGGCCGGCAACCCGTCGAACGTCAACATCAGCGGCAACATCCAGGTGTCCTCGGACGGCACCGGCGTGCCCGCCTCGCTGCTCGCGGCTGCGGGACTCGAGTCGCAGTACGCGTGCCTCGCGTCCGCGCCGAGGGGCACGGCACCGGTGAACCTCGCGCTGGGCAAGCCGGCTCAGGCGCAGTACCTCGATGGGAGCACCGCGCAGTTGCAGCCGGGGGATCAGGTCTCGTATGCGACCGACGGCGACCTCGGCACTGCTGTCCAGGCCACCGGGCAGTACCGCTGGCAGCTGATCGTGGACCTGCAGCAGTCCCAGACGCTCGGCTCGATGACGGTCAGCATGCCGCAGCGCGCCTTCGGTACCGCGTTCCACGTTGACGCCTCGACCGACGGCAGTGCGTGGACGACGGTCGGCACCGTCACGGACAGCGGCTGGGGCACCGTCCCGGTCGTCTTCTCCTCGCCGCTGAGCACGCGCTACCTGCGGATCGTCGCTGACAAGCCGGACAACGGCGGCCAGACCGGCGGCCAGATGGCGATCACCGAGGTCGGCGCGTACGCCCCGGCCGCTCCCGCCGCCCCGCAGCCGGACCTGGCGCTGGGCAAGCCGGCGCAGGCGCTGTACATCGACGGCACGCAGGCCCAGATGCAGCCGAACTCGCTGCCCTCCTATGCGGTCGACGGCGACCCGAACACCTACGCGCAGGCGACGCAGCAGTACCGCTGGATCGAGCAGGTCGATCTCCAGCAGGCCCGCTCGCTCGACGTGATCACCCTGCTCCAGCCGGACAGCGCCGCGCACACCGCGTTCGCGACCGCGTTCCACGTCGACGTGTCCCTCGACGGCTCCGACTACTACACGGTCGCCCGCCGCACCGACGCCATGGGCGGCCTGACCGGCATCCAGCTCGACGCGCCGGTCCGGGCCCGCTACCTCCGGGTCGTCGCCGACCGGCCGGACAACGGCGGCCAGACCGGCGGCCAGATGGCCATCAGCGGGCTGTCGGCCTACGGGCTGGTGCCGCAGTCCTTCTCCGCACACTGATCCACACCTACCAGGAGGCTGATCACGCCGCCGGCCCGACGCGTTGTCCCGCGCCGGGCCGGCGGCCTGTGGGTCCAAGCCCGCGCGCTATGCGCAGGTGAACCCGAAGGACGACTGTGCGGAGTAGTAGCCGTAGCCGTCGGACACCACAACGTTGACCTGGGTGTACAGGCCCTGCGTCGTGCAGGTTCCCAACGTGTAGCTCTCGCCGTGGGAACCGAAGCCGCTCACGTTCGCCGCGCCCGACCAGTACGAGGTCCAGGGCGAAATCCCACCTTCGACAGACATCGAGCAGAAGAACTGGTTGGCACCCCAGCTGTTGCAGTACAACCCCGCGATGATCGGCGGCTCCGTACCGGCCCGCGCCGCCGACGCGGGCACGAGCACCGCGGCGCCGATGAGCGCCGCCGTGGCGGCGCCGGCGCCCAGGCGGCTCGAACGCAGAGACTTCAGCTTCACAGCAGCTCCTCGTAGCTCGGACATGGTGCGACGGATTTCTTGGGTACAAGATGCCTGTTGCGACGACGGAGCGCAAGATGCTAGCAGTAGACTGAAAATTGCAGATGTGTGTTGCGCAAAGTATGGACACCCAAGGTGCACCTCCGGCCCTCAACGCCGACTCAGTGCTCGATCCCCGTGGCTATTGCGGCACGATCGTCACACCGCAGGCAGCAAGAGGCAGCAGGTGGAAACCGAAACTGGTGGTCAGCGAATACCCCTTGGTGCACAGCCAGCAGCCCTGGGCCTTCCGGCCGAGGAAGGCCTTCAGCGCCGGTCCGCGCGCGCCAGTCCAGTCGGCGAATCGTACGACGTGGTAGAGGTTCCGTTGGTAGTAGAGCGACAGTGCCTCGTTCGAAGTGGCAGGCCGAGCGATGCTGTCCGCGCCCGCCTTCGGCGTGATCGGCGAGGAGCCGTACGAGTCCCAGCTGTAGTACTTGCTCGCCGGGGTCGGCGTCGAGGCGTCGTACGCCGTCGCCAACGCGTCGTCGAGCGCGTCGGTGGTCTCCGAGCCGACGCTGACGATGTCCGTCGCGGCCGGCAGCGGCGGGTCGGCGTGGACGGCGGGCGACGCCGGGGACGTGGGGCCGAACGCCGCCAGCGCCGCGAGGGCGGCGGCAGCGGCGGCGAGGCCACGGCGACGGTTCTTCGGGGCCGGTTCTTCAGGGATCGGTTCTTCGCGGGTCGTTTCGTCAGGGGCCAGTTCTTCATCGGCATGGTGGCGATCCGTTCCGGACTTCACCGGTCCCGCGGCAGCGTCCGTGGATAGCCGAACCGAGAAAGCGAACCCATACTCGCGAACCGCGTCAGCGCCTGAATCTGCTCGCCTCGCACCGCGAGCACGATGAGCCCGCACGCCCGCCAGATCGGCGCCTGGGGATCGGACAGGTACAACACCAGCGCCGGCTGCCCGTTGGCCCGCGTCGGCAGCAGCTTGAACTCCTGCCCCCGATGCGTCTGCAGAAGGAACCGCGCGATCTCCCCGGGTCCCCGGTGCTCGGCGGGCTCCGGCGGCATCGTCAGCCGGGCGTCGTCGGTCAGCAGCGCGAGCAACTCCTCCAGATCGAAGCGCTGGAACGCGCTCACGAACCGGTCGACGACCGCGGCCTCGGCCGGCGACTTCGGCATCGGCACCTCGTGCGGGTGCTGCTCCGGCGGCAGTGCGGCGCGCGCCCGGATCAGGGCACTGTTGACCGCGGTCGGCGTGGTGCCCAGGATGCCCGCGGTCTCCGCCGCCGGGAAGCCGAGCACGTCTCGCAGCACCAGCACCGCACGCTGCTGCGGCGGCAGGTGTTGCAGCCCCGCGATGAACGACAACGCGATCGACTCCCGCGCGTCGTAGCGGGCCTCGGGCCCGGCGGTCAGGTCGTCCACATCGCCGGGGAACGGCTCTAGCCACCACGGATCGGCGGACCGCCCCGGCCC
>NZ_JAACYW010000409.1 GCF_015356825.1 Catenulispora rubra
GTCCTGGTGGTCGGTCCTGGTGGTCGGTCCTGGTGGTCGGTCCTGGTGGTCGGTCCTGGTGGTCGGTCCTCAGCCGGCCTCGCCGGCTCCCGCCCCATCACCCACCGCCGCTGGCTCCGTCAGCTCTGCGCGCAGCTCGATCAGGCGCGAGCTGCCGATCTCGTCGACCATCGTTGAGGCTTGGCTCCAGGTTGTGGCGGCGGTGGTGGTGTGGCCGAGGGCGGCTTGGGCCTGGCTGAGGCGGAGGAGGCTTTCGGCGTGGCCGGCTCGGTCTTCGATGGTGGCGCGGAGGTTGGCGGCGTCGGTCAGGAGGGCGGCTGCTTCCTCGGCGCTGTTGTTGGCGGTGTGGGCGGTGCCGAGGGCGTTCAGGATGTAGGCCTCGATGTAGGGCCGTTCCGCTTTGCGGGCCAGGGGTAGTGCCTCCTCCAGGGCCTCGGCGGCTTCGGCGTGGTCGCCGCAGGCGGTGAGGGCTTCGGCGAGGTCGGCGAGGCCTGCGGCCGTGCGTTCTGGGCTGTCGATCATCCGTAGGACCTTGACCATCTTCTGCTGGTTGGTCACGGCCTCGCGGTAGTGCCCCGCCTTCTGCAGCACCCAGCCGTAGGCGTTGTACGCGATCACCAGCAGCCGCAGGTCGCCGACCTGCTCGGCGGCCTCGACGCCGAGCCCGGCCGCGTCCAGTGCCTCGGCGTGGCGCCCTAGGTGGCCGAAGGCGTAGGCCTGCACGCTCAGGATCCGGGCAAGCCCCAGGGGGTCGCCGTCGCGCTGCGCGGATCGCAGGGCCACGGTGAACGTCTCGGCCGCCTCGGCCCAGCGGCTGCTCTGGGCGAAGAACAGGACGAGCTGGGAGGCGAGTACCCAGGGCTCGGGACCGGGCAGGTCCGAATCCGCGGAGACCACGGCGGCGTGGATGTTGGTGATCTCCACCAGGAACCACTGCCAGGCCGCGTCACGATCGGCGAACTCCGGTACCGCCTCGGACGCCGAAAGCCTGGACAGCAGATCCCAGGTGTTCGTCCGCGGCGCCAGGTGGTCGGCGGCTGATGAGGCAGCGTGGCAGTACCAGTGGACCAGCCGAGTTATCGCCGACGATCGGCGCGAAGTGTGGTCGGCGTCTTGTTGCACGGAGGGTGCGGCTAGTTCCCGGGCGAAGTCCCGCAGCAGGTCGTGCATGAAGTAGCGGCCGGGGATCACGCTGTCGACGAGGTGCGCGTCCAGCAGCACGTCCAGGGCATCCTCGGCATCGTCGAGCGGAACGCCGGCCAGAGCCGCGACCGCCGCCACCGAGATGTCCGGACCGCCCACCAGCCCGAGCAGGGTGAAGACCAGAGCGGGCGACGAATCAGGACGCGTACCGGCGGGCAGCCCGCGGAAGCTGACCTCGAAGCTGGCGCGCGCCGCCAGATCTCCGATCCGCAGCTCGTCCAGCCGCCGGTGCTCGTCGTCCAGACGCCTCGCCAAAGCCTGTACCGGCCACGAACGTCGAGCCTGGAGCCGCGCGCCGACGATCCGCAGCGCGAGCGGCAGGCCCGCGCACACCCTCAGGATGTCTTCGGTGGCCTCGGGCTCGGCGCGCAGGCGCTCGGCCCCGACCAGCTCGTCCAGCATGTTCAGCGCTTCGGTCGCCGACATCGGCTCCAGGTCGAGGCGCGCGGTGGCCGGCAGGTCGGTGAGCCGCGATCGACTCGTGACGAGAACAGCGCAGCCCGGCGAGGCCGGCAGCAGCGGCAGCACCTGCGCGGCGTTACGAGCGTTGTCGACGACGACCAGCAGCCGCTTGCCGTGCGTCAGACTCCGGAACCGCGCCTGCCGGGCCTCGGCGTCCACCGGCACCGCCTCCGCCGGAGTCCCGAGGTCCACCAGCCACTGCCGCAGCACCTCGGCGGGGTCCCGCGTCGCGGCGTCCATGCCGTGCAGGTCCACGAACAGGTTCCCGTCAGGGAACTGATCCGATACATGGTGCGCCGCGGCGACGGCCAGGGACGTCTTGCCGAGGCCGCCGCCGCCGGTGATCACCGCGACCGGCACCTGACCGGCCCGGCCCGAGCGGACGGTGATCGCCTCGTGCAGGAACTGGATCTGCTCGTCGCGGCCGGTGAAGTCGCCGATGAGAGCTGGGAGTTGGGCCACGGCGATGGCTTCGGCGGCCGGTGGTGTCGATGGCGATGTAGAGAACTGCGGCTGCGGCTCTACTGCCACATCCGGTGCCGCCGCCGAGCCGGAGCCTTCCTCAGTCTCCATCTGCAAAGCAGGATCCTGATTCAGCATCCGCTGATACAGCTCCCGCAGCTCGACCGAAGGCTCGACCCCCAGCTGCTCGTCCAGCAGGTTCCGCAACCGCCGGAACGCCTCCAGCGCGTCGGCCTGCCGCCCCGCCCGATACAGCGCCAGGCTCAGCTGACGCCACGCCGGCTCGTGCAGAGGCTGCGTCGCCGTCAAGTCCAGCAGCTCCCCGACCACCTCCCGGTGCCGCCCCAGATGCAGGTCCGCGTCGATGCGAACCGTCTGCACCAGCAGCCGCTCCTCCCGCAGCGCCCGCAGCCGGCTGGCCAGGTCCAGGCCGACGATCCGCCCGGCCAGCGGCTCGCCCCGCCACAGCTCCTGCGCGGCGGTGAGCAACGCGGCCGACTCGGCCCACACGCCGCCGGAAGCCAGCCGTCTGCCCTGCCGCGACAGTTCCAAGAACTCTGCGACGTCGAAGCCGACGCCGTCCAGGTCGAGCAGGTAGCCCGACGGCCGCGTGGTCAAGCGCTCGGCCAGCACCGGCCCGAGAAAGCGCCGCAGTCGGCTCAGGTGGTTGCGCAGCGAGTCGACGGCGGCCATCGGCGGCCGCTCCGGCCAGACGGCGTCGATCAGCACGTCGAGCTGAACCGCCCGCGGGCTGCTCAGCAGCAACACGACCAGCACAGCCTCGGGGATGCCCGGCGGCAGCTCCTCCGGCCCGGCCCCGTCGTCCACCGTCGTCGGTCCCAGTATGGCGAAACGCACGGCCGAGCCTCCCGTTGTGCGTCTAGCAATGTCCTTACAGCCTAGGCGGCCAGACACAGGCTACGCCTTGCCCTTCCACAATTCGTTCGGAATATGGGCCTGTTATTACCCTACCCGTCGCACGTCTTCCATCAGCCGTTCAGCCGGCCCGATTCAGATGTTCAGCACACCGAGTCAGGGGATCACATGTCGAAGCAGCTCAACCCGTCCACCCCGGTCGGCACCGGCCGCGGGGCACGCCGCCGGGGCGCGCTCACCGCCGCGGCCGTGCTCGCGCTGTCCGTGCCGCTCGCGGCGTACGGCGCCACCACGGCCCAGGCGCAGACCGCCGCCAGCTTCGGCCCGGGATCCGGCTCCGGATCCGGCTCGACGTTCCTCGACGGCTTCGGCCACGAGCAGTGGACGACGACGACCGTCGCGCCCGGCGTGCAGGTCAGCACCGTGACCATCAAGAACGCCGGCGTGACCCCGTTCTGGACCGTCGCCCTCGAACAGCCGGTCACCAGCACCATCACCGGCAACCCCGCCAACGCCGAGGTCGCCTCCCACGCCTGGGCCCAGACCACCGCCGCGCAGCTCCAGGCCCACGGCTTCCAGGCCCGCGTCGAGGCGGTCCAGTGGCCGCACTACTCGGACACCCCGCACGGCCTGATGGGCTACCGGGTCCGGGTCGGCCAGTTCCCGACCCAGGCCGCCGCCGGCACCGAGCTGGCCGCGATCAAGGCCGCCGGGTTCACCGCCATCACCGAGTGGACCGGCTACGACGTCCAGACTCCCGCGGACGTGGAGAACATCCACGTCGCCGTGATCAACCCGCGCGTCTTCGACGGCAAGGTCGAGGCCACCCACGACGGCAACGTCGCGCAGCGCCTGACCACGTCCTCCGTCGCCGCGCAGCTGGGTGCGCTGGTCGGCGTCAACGGCGGGTTCTTCGTCACCTCCAACAGCGACGGCGTGCAGGGAACCCAGTCCGGGCTCGGCGTCTACGACGGCAAGCTCGAGTCCCTGTCCGCCGGCGCGCGCGGCGCGCTGGTGATCAAGGACGGCGGCAAGCACTTCGAGATCGCCAACCTGAACAGCACCGCGTCGGTCCGGTCCGGCTCGGCGGTCTCGCCGATCCAGGGCGTGAACCGTGTGCCGGGCCTGCTCCGCGACTGCGGCCGGCCCAACGCGGTCCCCACGACGCATCCGATCCAGGACATCACCTGCACCGAGGCCAACGACCTGGTGCTGTTCACGCCGGAGTTCGCGACCGCGCTGCCGACCGGGGCCGGGACCCAGGTCGTGCTCGACGGGTCCGGCACGGTCGTCTCGGTCGGCGCGCGCGGCGGCTCGGTCCCGGCTGGCGGCACCGTGCTCCAGGGCATAGGCACC
Organism: Catenulispora rubra; assembly: GCF_015356825.1. Taxonomy (GTDB): domain Bacteria; phylum Actinomycetota; class Actinomycetes; order Streptomycetales; family Catenulisporaceae; genus Catenulispora; species Catenulispora rubra. The sequence goes on from NZ_JAACYW010000409.1 coordinate 4,360, forward strand.
GCAGGGACCTGGCTGACCGCGCACGCGGTAGTCGGGCACCACCTCGCAGTAAAGGAGTCGGTCACCGACGTCGCCAATGGCCACCGGCTGCACCTGTGCGCGAACGACAGCATCGTCAGCGCCGCTCCGATCCTGATCCACAACGGCCGGATCGCCGTCGACGCCGCGACCGAGGGCGTCCTCAAGCCGCAGGACCTGTCCTACAACTTCCAGTGGGCCAACGCGCGCCAGCCGCGCACCATGGCCGGCACGGACGCCAAGGGCGACCTGCTCCTGGTCACGGTCGACGGCCGCCAGAAAGCCGGCAGCGAGGGCTTCACGTTGTATGAGGAGGCGGAGTTCATGCGCTCGCTCGGCGCGGTGCAGGCGCTGAACCTCGACGGTGGCGGGTCCACGGCAATGGCAATCGACGGCAAGCTGGTCACCAACCCGTCGGACGCGACCGGTGAGCGGGCGGTCGGGGACACCGTTCAGGTGCTGCCGTAGTTGCGGTAGCTGCTGCTACTGCGGCAGCTACCGCAACCACGCCGCCGGCCTGGTCAGCTCAATGGGGCTTGACCAGGCCGGCGTTATAGGCGGCGATCACCAGCTGCGCCCGATCGCGTGCGTCCAGCTTCATCAGCAGCCGGCCGATGTGGGTCTTGGCCGTGGACAGGCTGACGTGCAGATGCGCCGCGATCTCGACGTTCGACATGCCGAGGCCGACGAGCGTCAGGACTTCGCGTTCGCGGTCGGTGGTGTCCTCCAGGACACCGACGGGACGCCGGGACGGTTCCGGGCGCCGGGTGAACTCCTCGATGACGCGCCGGGTCACGCTCGGCGACAGCAGGGCCTCGCCGGCCGCGACGACGCGGATCGCGGTCAGCAGATCGGCCGGCGGCGTGTCCTTGAGCAGGAAGCCGCTCGCTCCGGCACGCAGCGCCGTGAAGACGTACTCGTCGATGTTGAACGTGGTCAGGATCAGGACACGGATCGGCGGCGACGGCATCGCGGCGGTGATCTGGCGCGTCGCCTCGATCCCGTCCATGCCCGGCATCCGGATGTCCATCAGGACCACGTCGGGGTGTTCGCGCGCGGCGAGCTCGACCGCCTCGGCGCCGGTGGCCGCCTGACCGACCGACGACAGGTCCGGCGCGGAGTCCACGAGCAGGCTGAAGCTGCCGCGCACCAGCGCCTGGTCGTCCGCCACCAGGACCCGGACAGTCATGATCCGGCCTCCTTCAGCGGGAAGCGGGCCGACACCCGGAAGCCGCGGCCGGGCAGCGGTCCGGCATGGAAGTCGCCGCCGTACATGGTGATCCGTTCACGCATGCCGACGATGCCGTGGCCCAGGCCTGAGATCCGGCTGTCGGCTCCGGCATGACCGTTGTCCGTCACCTCCACGGTCAACACCTCCTCCTCGTAGCCGACGGTCACCCGGCAGGCGTCCGTGGCGGCGTGCTTGACCACGTTGGTGATCGCCTCCTGGATCACCCGGTAGGCGGCCAGGTCGATCCCCGCGGAGACCTCGGTCCGCTCGCCGCGGATCTCCAGGGCGACCCGGAGCCCGGCATCGGCGGTCCGGGCCATGAGTTCGCCCAGGTCATCGAGCCCTGGCACGGGGACCAACCCGGGTGCGGTCCGCACGATACCGGCCCGGGGCTCGTTCCCGGTCTCGTTCCCGGTCTCGGCGGCGTTCGCGTCGGCGTCCTGGTCGGCGTCGTCATCGGCTCGCAGCATCGCCAGCAGGGCCCGCATCTCGCGCAGCGCGCCGCGGCTGGTCGTCTCGATCGACCCCAGGGCGCGCGCCGCCTCGTCAGGGTTCGACTTCACGACGTAGTTGGCGACGCCGGCCTGGACGGCGATCAGGCTGACGGTGTGCGCGACGACGTCGTGCAGTTCGCGGGCGATCTGCAGCCGCTCTTCGCTGCTGATGCGGCGGGCTTCGGCCAGTTGTTCGCGTATTTCCTGCGCGGCTTGTTCCTGGGCCTTGGCCGTGTAGGAACGCTGCTGCTGGAGCGCGTAGCCGGCCAGCCAGGAGGCCACGACGTAGACGCCGCTCTCCGCTGCGGAGCGGCCGGTGTCGCCGGCGCTGGCGTTGCCGGGACCTGCGGCGTAGATCCCGAATCCGACGCCCATCGCGAGCACGGTGGCAAGGAGGAGCCAGAGCGCTTCGCGCCGGGGGAACCGCAGCGGGATGAGCGATACGGCGTAGCAGGCTCCGAGCGGGATGAAGACCGGAGCGTTCACGGCGGTGCCGGCGATGGCCAGTGCCGAGCCGACCACGACGACCGCGAGGACGGCGCGCGGCCAGAGCCGGCGAAGGGCGACGGGGAGGGACGCCAGGATCAGGATGGCGACGGCCAGCCATCCCGGGTAGCGCAGGTATGGCACCTTGCTCGGCGCCGCCGCCAGGACCGCGACCACGCAGTCGACGGTGGCCCACTGCCACGGCCGCAGGCGCAGGCGCGCGATGCGGGTGACCAGCGGCGGGCTGTAAGGGTCCATACCATGACGGTACCGGCGCAGTGCTTGGGCGCGCGTCGGTCTCAGAGACGATATCCGGCGTCATACTTCAGGCCAGATCGGGGCGCGGAGATCGATGCCAGGGTCCGACGACTCGTGGGGGCTGTGGGCGCCACTGTGGATCACATGAACGCCGCCATCGGAACCGCCATCGAGACCCGTCAGCTGGGCAAGCGCTACCGCAGCCGCTGGGCCCTGACCGACTGCACGCTGAGCATCCCCGCCGGCCGTGTCGTCGGCCTGGTCGGCCCCAACGGCGCCGGCAAGACCACGCTGCTGAACCTCATCACGGGTCATTTGGCGCCCGACTCGGGGACGATCCAGGTCTTGGGTGGTCGGCCCGGGAGCGGTCCGGGGCACCTGGCGAAGGTCGGCTTCGTGGCGCAGGACACGCCGACGTACCTGGGGCTGTCCATCGCCGACCACCTGCGGCTCGGCGCGCGGCTGAATCCGAGGTGGGACAGGTCGTATGCCGAGGAGCGGATCAAACGGCTGGCGCTGGATCCTCGGCGGAAGGCGGGCAGGCTCTCCGGGGGTCAGCGTGCGCAGTTGGCGTTGACGATGGCCATCGCCAAGCGTCCTGAGCTGCTGATTCTGGACGAGCCGGTCGCTTCGCTGGATCCGCTGGCCCGGCGCGAGTTCCTGGACGAGTTGCGGGAGGCGGTTGTCGAGCGGGCGACGACGGTCATGCTCTCCTCGCACCTGGTCTCGGATCTCGAAGGGTTCTGCGACTACCTGGTTGTGATCGCGGCGTCGCGTATTCAGGCGGCGGGGTTGGTTGATGACTTGCTGGCTGCGCAGGGCGACGAACTTGCCGACCTGGAACAGCTGGTTCTGGCCTATATGAGCCGCGCTTCGCGGTCGGAAGTGGAGGCTCAGCGATGATCTGGCTTGTCTATCGGCAGTTCCGGGCTTCGGCGGTCGCCGCTGCGGCTGTTGTTGTCGCGTTCGGTGTCGCGCTGGTGGCGACGGCGTCGGGGCTGTCAGGGCTCTACGATTCCAGCGGCCTGCGGTCGTGCGGCGTGTCGTGCACGGCCGCGACGACCGACTTCCTCACGGCGATGAAGGCGGATGCGGTCTATCCGGTGCTGTACTTCACCGGTTTCGGACTGCTGCTGCTCACGCCGGCGCTGATCGGGGCGTTCTGGGGCGCGCCGATGATCACTCGCGAGGTGGAGGGGCGCACGCTGCGGTTCGTGTGGCATCAGAGCGTCACGCCGACGCGCTGGGCCGTGATGAAGATCGCGATGCTGGGGCTGGCGAGCATGGCGTTCGCCGGGCTGGTCAGCCTCGCGTTGAGCTGGTGGGCGGCGCCGATCGATGAGGCGGGCGGGTTTCCGGTCGGGGGTGGGC